>JAGRMP010000138.1:10592-18843 GCA_020441225.1 Maritimibacter sp.
GGATCAATAATGACAGTATTGTGGCAGCCGGGTAGTGGGAAATTACCGGCCGCCGCGGCCCGGGGCTGCGGGGGCACATCCGCAGACGGGTGAGATTCTGTTAACCAATGGAAATCATGCGGTTTTCGGAGGGCTCCGAAACGGGTTGCCGAACGTAAACAGATTGTTGCGCCGGGAAAGGACCGGGACCGCGGCGCGAAAACATCGACAAATATTCGCCGCAATCGGGGAATCACCGCCTCGAATCACCGCCGTTTTGGCGCGGATTCCGGGTGAAATACCCCCGAAAAACAATCCTAGGGTGTTGGAATTTACCATCTGGACACGCCAGGCGGGAAAACCTCGTTGTCCCGGACGATGCGCGGGGCGCGCGGGCGGCACATAATGCTGGGGACCCCGACACAGGTGTGCCGGGGGTGGAAAGGCGCGCAAGCGTCGTTCGGGGGAACCAGGAAAGGATTTTTGAAATGGTATCCAAACTTTTGAAGCACTTCCGCAAAGATGAATCCGGTGCGGCCATGGTCGAATATGCGATCGCGCTGCTGGTCGCGGCGGCACTCGGCACTGCCGTGTTCAGCACGATGGGCTCCAACGCCAAGACCATCGCTGGCAAGGCGTGCGAGGCAATGGAAAGCACCGACGCCGGCACCGCCAACACCTGCCCGTGACCCATGCATTCGGAAGCCGCGCCCGTCGCGGCTTCCACATCTCACCGGAGAAACTTGATCGCCACTCGGGGCGATCCCGGAGGACGAAATGAACATGCGATCCCTGATGACAATTCTCTTTGGAACGGCTCTGGCCGGGGGTGCCTCCTACGCGGTGATGAATTTCTCCGATACCGGCGCCGGCGCGGCTGAAGCTGTCGAAGTGCCGATGCAGGAGGTCGTCGTCGCGCTCTCCGAGATCAGTTACGGCGACGTGATCGATCCGCGGCTGCTGGGCACCCAGGCCTGGCCGCGGGACTCGGTGCCGCAGGGCGTGTTCTTCGACAAGAAGTCTTTCGATATCGACGGCCAGCCGCGCCGCGCGCTGACCAATGTCTTTCCCGGCGAGCTGATCCTCGCGGCCAAGGTTTCCGAACCCGGCGCGCGGGTGAGCCTCGTGCAGAAACTCACGCCCGGCTACCGGGCCGTGGCGATCAAGGTCAGCGCGACCACCGCGGTTGGGGGCTTCGTGACCCCCGGCGACTACGTCGACGTCGCGATGACCCAGGGCAGCGGCGACAACCTGCGCGTCGTGACCATCCTGCAGAAGGTCAAGGTCATCGCCGTCGACCAGATCGCGCAGGAGCTGCAGAACCAGGCCATCGTCGCGCGCACGGTCACCGTCGAGGTGACGCCGATGGACGGCCAGAAACTGGTGCTGGCGCAGAAGGCGGGCGAACTCAGCCTGTCGCTGCGCGATCTCGAAGCGCCGGACCAGGAAATCATCCCGGAAATCGATGTCCGCGATCTGTTCGCGCCCGAGCCGGAACCGGAACCCACGCCGGAACCCGAGATCGTCTATGTCGAGGTGCCGGTCGAAGTCGCGCCCGAGCCGGCGCCCGAGCCCGTCGACACGCGCGCCCGGATCACCGTGCGGCGCGGCATCGCGACCGAAACGGTCGTGGTGAAATGATCCGCGCGGGCCGCACCCTGACCCGGACCGGCCGCTTCGTCCGCGACGAGGCCGGCGCGGTGCTGGTCCTGTGGATCATGTCGCTGGTGGCGGTGATCGCCTTCGTGGCGCTGGTCTTCGACATGGGCCGGGTCCAGGTCACGCACGGCGAGCTGCAGAGCTTTGCCGACAGCGTGGCGCTGGCCGCCGCGGGCGAGCTCGACGGGCGCGCGGACGCCATCGCGCGGGCGACGGCGGCGGCGGCCGAGATCGCCGACAGCAATGTCTACGGGGGCGATGGAACGCTGTCGGGGGCGGGCGACTACACGCTGACCTTTCTCACCGGCCTGCCCGCGTCTGATACGGCCGCGATCACGAACGGCTACTTTCTCGAGTCACCCTATGACTCGGCCGACGATGCCGCGGCGCGGCTGGTGCGGGTGCAGGTCACGCCCGTCAGTAACAACATGAATTTCCTCGCCGCGACCCGCGCGCTCTTCGGCAGCGCCGGCGGCGACACGATGGCGACCCGCGCCGAGGCGATTGCCGGCTTCACCATGGAGGCCTGCGATATCACGCCGCTGATGTTCTGCGTGCCGAATGCCGGCTGGAGAGCGAAGGCCAACATCGGCCAGAACATCCGCCTGAGGACCGGCGGGAACGGCGCCTCCTGGCTTCCGGGGGCGTTCGGCTTTCTCGACATTTCGGCAGCGGCCCGGGGCGCGGCCTGTGCGGGTGCATCCGGCACCAAGGAGCTGATCACCTGCATGATCGGCGCCGAGTCGAAGCGGACCCAGTGCTATGCCCAGAACGCCGTGAAGGTGGAGCCGGGCCAGAAGACCGGGATTCAGAACGACGCCTACAATATCCGTTTCGATCTGATTTCGTCGGACCTGAAGGACCTCAAGGACGATCCGAATTACACCGCCGCGCCGAACATCATCTCCGGCCGGGTGCGCAAAAAGAACGACGCCTGTGTGTTCGATAACCCGGACCCGACTTCGCCCGATACGGTGGCCCTGCCGCATGACGATTGCTTCTACGACGTCGCCGGGTGCACGCCCTACGCAAGGTTCGGCAACAAGACGTGGGATTACGACAGCTACATCGACACCAACTATGGCGACAAGGACCCGAACACGCCCTACGACCCGGATACCGAAGACCCGATTGCCGACTATATCCCGGCGAAATACGCGGGCACGCGGTACGGCGTCTATCTGGGCGAGATCCTCTATGCCAAGGCGCAGAACGGCGGTGTGGCGGGGGGCGATATCCTTACCGACCGCGCGGAAACCGGCTATCCGCAATGCGGCATCGCGTCGACCGACCCGGAGCGGCGGGTGCTGATCGCGGCGGCGATCGATTGCAGTTCGTTCGAAGACGACACCAGCGATACCGACAAGAACAACCTTCCCGTCATCGAATTCGTGGAACTGTTCATGATGGAACCCGTGGGCGAGGGGACCGGCACGGGGTCTGCGAAGTCGTTCGA
Source organism: Maritimibacter sp. (assembly GCA_020441225.1). The sequence goes on from JAGRMP010000138.1 coordinate 13,687, forward strand.
CATGTGGGTCGAAGTGATCGGCAGCGCCGGCGAACGAGGCTACGGCGGCGCGGGCGACGGCGGCAAGTTCCGCGACGTTGTGCAGCTCTATCGGTGACGCACATGGCAAAGAGCGTGACCCTCTCCCGGATCAAGACCTTCTGGCAGTCGTGCTCGGGCACGGCGCTGGTCGAGTTCGTCATCGTCTTTCCGATGATGATCCTGTTCTTCGCGATCATGGTCGAGTTCGGGCGGCTCTACTGGGGCTACCAGTCCGTCGTGGCCGGGGTGCGTGACGCCGCCCGCTACGTTGCACGGGTCGGGCCTGTGGATGTCTGTGTCGACCATTACACGGCGACATCGGCCGACCTGCTGCAATATATCAGTTTTCTCGACGCCGACGATATCGAGGAGATGATCGAGGAAGAACGGATCAACAGCACCTCGGTGCTGCCGTCGCAATTCGCCGTCGATGTCGGCGGGGTGAGTGCCACCTACGCCTGCCCCGAGGCCGATTCCAGCGCCGTCGCCTGGGAATACCGAACGCCGGAAATCCCGCTCGCCACGGTCGCGGCGCAGGTCACCATGCAGTTTCCGCTCGGCAACCTGTTTTCGCTGTTCGGCGACGGGCTCGGCTCGGTCACGACGACGGTGAGCGATGATGCGAGGATCTTCGGCGGATGACCCGGGGCGTCGAACATAAGCGCTGGGCGCGGTTCTGGGCCGACGAGGGCGGGGCGGCGATGGTCGAGTTCGCCATCGTCTCGGCGGTCTTCTTCCTGGCCTTCTTCCAGCTCCTCGGCTTCGGGCTCTTCGCCTCGACCAACCTGATGGCCGAGAAGGCGACCCAGATGGCAGCGCGGACCGCGGTGGTGCGCCCGGCCGCCTGCGCCGGCGTTCCCGCGCGGATCACCTCGTCCGACCTGGCGGAACCGCCGCGCTTCGGCACCAATTGCCGCACGGCTGCGGGCACCTGCACCGCGCCGAATCTTGGGGTTCCGATCACCTGTGTCGGCGACGCAGACAACATGACCGCCAATGAAATCTGGACCCGGATCGCGCCGATGCTGCCGGCCGAGACGGCGATCGACGACCTGCAGTTCACCTACACGTTCGACCCCAATCTCGGATATCTCGGCGGCCCCTACACGCCGATGGTCACGGTCGAGCTGACGGTGCCGAACGAGACCACCGAGCTGTTCGCGCTGATCAGCCGGCTGGCGGTGAACGCAGGCGGCGGCACCGGGTTCGCCGGGCCGGACTATCGTACCATAAGCATTTCGTTGCCGGCGGAAGACCTCGCCGCGGGAACCGACGGATAGGGAAGGGATCACCATGCAACAGACGAAAATAGGCGAGACCATTCTCTTTGTCGGCCAGAACAGCGGCTTTCTCGCGAAGATGCAGGCGGAGTTTCCGAAGACGGTGGTCGCCGCCTCGGCCGCGACCCTGTCGGAGCTTGCCGTTTCCGGAACCGAACTTTCCCGGCGGCATGCCATCGTGCTGTTCGAGACCGATGCCGGGGCGGCCGATATCGAAGCGCTGAAAACCCTGAGCGCCGGGCATGAGGGCCAGCCGATCTTTCTCGCCCTGATCGACGAGGATGTGCCGATCGGCCGGGCGCGGATGCTGTTCGAGGCGGGGGCCGAGGTGCTGCCCAACGGCAACGCCGCCGACGCGCTGTCGCGCAGCCTGACCCGGTTCATGTCCGGCGGCGCCGGGACGGAGATCGCCCAGCCGGCCCAGCCCGCGCTGCCGGCCCGGGCGCGCGGCGCGGTCTATTCGGTCGTCTCGACACGGGGCGGGGCGGGGGCGACCACGGTCGCCGTCAACCTCGCCGTGAGCCTCGCCGCCAGCCTGCCGTCGGACCGCAAGGACAAGACCCTGCCAAACCCGGTGCTGCTCCTCGATCTCGACATCCAGTTCGGCAATGCCGGGACCTATGTCGATGTCGAGGACAACGGCGGCTTGACCGAGCTACTCGCCGGCGAAACCCAGCCCACGCCCGACCGGGTGCTGCGGATGACCCAGGACACCGGGCTCGGCGTCGATGTGCTGACCGCGCCGGGGATCTTCGTGCCGCTCACCGCGATGACGGCGGAGCTGGCGCAGCGGATCGTGGACATCGTCAGCGAACGCTACGCCCATGTCGTGATCGATCTGCCGCGCGCCGCGCTCGACTGGGTCGAACCGGTGGTGCGCGCGTCCGACCGGCTGCTCCTGGTCTCCGACGGCTCGGTGCCCTGCATCCGGCAGGCGAAGCGGATGATGGATCTTTACCGCGAACTGGAACCGACGCTCGCGATCGACGTGGTGATGAACCGCGAGCGCAAGCCGCTGATCGGCCCGTCGTCGATGCAGCGCGACGCCGAAGAGCTTCTGAAGATCAAGCTCGCGACCTGGGTGTCGAAAGACGAGGCCGGAGAACGGCGCGCCATCGACCTCGGACGACCGTCCGCGACCGGACGATCGCGCAATCGCAAAGCGTTTCGACAGCTCGCGCGGCGCCTGATGGCCGCGCGCGGCGAAACCGACATCACAACCGGCAAATAGGGTGGGGCCATGTTCATAGAATTCCAGGGACGAAAACGCAACGAGCCCCGCGAAACGAACGGCGCGCAACAGATCGTGGCCCGCGAGCCCGCGCCGCGCGGGCCGGCCATCGATCCCGAGCTGCGCGACTGGCTCGATCTCAAGAGCAGCCTGCACGAAGCGCTGCTCGAGCGGCTGAACCTCGCGGTCATCGACAAGATCGAGGAAGGCGAGCTCAAGCGTCAGATCGGCGGGCTGATCTCGCAGTTGCTCACCCAGCAACGCCGCGTGCTCGAACCCGCCCGGTTGCAGCAACTGGTCGACGAGCTGATCTTCGAGGTCACCGGTCTCGGCCCGCTGGAACCGCTGCTCAGCGACCCGACCATCAACGACATCCTCGTCAACAGCTACGACAAGGTCTATGTCGAGCGCTTCGGGGTGCTGGAGAAGACCTCGGTGCAGTTCCGCGACGAGCCGCACCTGCTCAGGATCATCGACAAGATCGTCTCGGCCATCGGCCGGCGGATCGACGAGAGCCAGCCCTGGGTCGATGCCCGCCTGGCCGACGGCAGCCGGGTCAACGCGATCATCCGCCCCTGTGCGGTCGACGGCCCGGCGCTGTCGATCCGCAAGTTCTCGCGCAACCCGCTCACCCTCGACCGGCTGGTCGAGCACGGCGCGCTGACCGACCATGCTGCCGACATCCTGCGCGGGCTCGTGCGCGCCCGGCTCAACGTGCTGATCTCGGGGGGCACCGGCTCGGGCAAGACCACGCTGCTCAACGCCATGTCGGCCTATATCGACCACCACGAGCGGGTGGTCACCATCGAGGACGCGGCCGAGCTGCAATTGCAGCAGGACCACGTGGTGCGGCTGGAGACCCGGCCCGCGAGCACCGAGGGCACCGGCGCCATCGTCCAGCGCGATCTGGTGCGCAACGCGCTTCGGATGCGGCCCGACCGGATCATCGTCGGCGAGGTGCGGGGCACCGAATGCTTCGACATGCTGCAGGCGATGAACACCGGCCATGACGGTTCGATGACCACGGTCCACGCCAACACCGCGCGCGATGCGCTGGGGCGGCTCGAACAGATGGTCACGATGCTGGGCGCCGACATTCCGGCCCGCACGATCCGCGGCCAGATCGCCTCGGCGATCCACGTGATCGTGCAGCTCTCGCGGCTCAGCGACGGCTCGCGCAAGGTGGTGAGCATTTCCGAGATCGCGGGGATGGAAAACGACGTGGTGACGCTCCAGGACATCTTCGTGTTCCGCAGAACCGGCAAGACCGAGAAGGGCGAAGTGCTGGGCGAGACCTATTTCACCGGCGTGCGGCCGAAATTCTTCGACGCCTTCGAGGCCGCGGGCCTCAATACCAAGGGTCTGCTGCTGAACGAACGGGGGAAAATCGAATGAACTTTCCGTCCTTTGAGGGGCTGCGCGAATTCGAGACCGTCCTCTACATCGGCGTGTTCATCGGCGTGCTGCTCGTTTTCGCCGGCATCCAGGAAATCATCGCGGGCCGGTCGGAAGAGGAAAGCGAGCGCAACCGGCGGATGCGCATGATCCGCAAGGGGATCGGCGAGGACGAGATCCTCGCGACCCTCATCGGCACCCACGCCGACGCGCGGCAGACGTCTGGCGGGCCGATCGCGCGGCTCAGGCGCAACATGCAGCGCGCGGGGCTCAGCTTCGGTCTGCCGGTGGTCTTCGTTGCCGCTGCGGCGCTGGGGGGCGCGTTCTTCGTCCTGCTGTCGATGAAGCTCCCGACCGGTCCGGCGGCGGGTATTGCCGTCCTCCTCGCCCTGTTCCTGCCCTACGCGGTCATCGACGCGCTGGCCGAGGAGCGGCTCAAGAAGCTGACCACGCAACTGCCGGACGCGCTCGACATGATGGCGCGGGGCCTCAGGATCGGCCACCCGCTCAACGTGACCCTGAAGCGGGTTGCCCAGCAGATGCCCGATCCGATCGGCACCGAGTTCGGCCTGATCGAAGACCGGATCCGGCACGGGGCCGACGTGCCCACGGCGATCTCGGAGTTTGCGGCCCGCTTCCAGTCGGAAGACACCCATTACTTCGCCGCCTGCGTCGCGATCCAGCACGGTACCGGCGGCAATCTCGGGCAGGTGCTGCGGGTGCTGGCGCGGGTGATCCGCGACCGGATCAACATGCGCACCCGGATCCGGGCGGTCTCGGGTGAGGGCCGGATCAGCGCCTTCATCCTGTCGCTCATGCCGTTCCTGATCGTCGGGGCGATCTACAGTACGACGCCGAGCTATTACACCGCGGTGATGGACCATCCGGCCTTCATGCCGGCGGCCTGGGGCGTGCTCGCCATGGTGATCCTGCAGGCGCTCATCCTGCGCCGCCTCGCCACGTTCGATTTCTGAGGAAAGCCGCGATGGAACAGATCCTCGACTATCTCTCGACCCTGGGGCTGAGCTCGACCCATCTCCTGGCCGTGGCCGTGGGGCTTGGGGTGTTTGCGGTGGTGTTCGGGCTCTCCAGCGCGACCAACACCGCGCCGACGGCGCAGCAGCGGCGGCTGCGGGCGGTGTCTGCGCCGGCGTCGGAAAACGCCATCCTGACCCTCGACGACAACGACCCCAAGGGCGCGCTCAAACTCTTCATTCCGCTGTCGGGAGA
>JAGRMP010000139.1:0-4028 GCA_020441225.1 Maritimibacter sp.
GTTGCCGTCGGGATCGCGGAAATAGCCGCCGTAGAAGTGCTTGCCGCGCGCGCCGGGCGCGCCTTCGTCGGTGGCCCCGAGGGTGAGCGCCAGCGCATGGGTTTCATCGACCTGGGCCTCGCTCGCCGCCCTGAGCGCCACCATGGTGCCGTTGCCTGGCCCGGCCGGTCCGCCGTCGTAGGGGCGGGTGACGACGAGCATCGGGCGGCCCTCGCCGAAGCCCCAGGCGATCTGGTGGTCGAGCGTGTAGGCCCGGCTGCCGCCGAGCGTTGCGAGAAGCGGGTCGAAGAAGCCCGCGGCTTTCGCCAGGTCGTTGGACCCGACGGTGATATATCCGATCATGGGATGACTTTCGTGTCGTGACTGCGGGTGCCGCGCCCGGGTGGGGCGGCGAAATGTGACGGAAATGGCGGCGCGGGCCGCCGGGGAGGATGTCAGGCAATCATCCCCCGAGGCTACGGCAAGGATCTCTGCGCGGCAAGCCGCCCGTCGTCCCCGGCCCGGGTTGCAGGCGGCGGACGGGGGGGTACGCTCGGGCCATGAGATATGTTCTTGCACTCATGCTTGCCGGCCTTCCTCTCGGGTTGACGGCCCAGCCGCGGCTCGGCCTGCCGATCGACTGCCGCCTCGGTGACGATTGCTTCGTGATGAACTACGTCGACAGCGACCCCGGGCCGGGGGCCGCGGATTTCACCTGCGGACCGCAGAGCTATGACGGCCACAAGGGCACCGATTTCGCCGTGACCTCGTTTGCGGCGATGCGGGCGGGGGTGGCGGTGCTGGCCGCGGCCCCGGGCGAGGTGCGCGCGACCCGCGACGGGATGCCGGACCTCGGGCTCGCCGGCACACCCGCCGAAACGATTGCGGGTCAGGAGTGCGGCAACGGCGTGGTAATCGACCATGGCGCGGGCTGGGAGACGCAGTATTGCCATCTGCGGCAGGGCAGCGTGGCCGTGGCCGAGGGCGACCGGGTGGCGGCGGGCGACAGGCTGGGGCTGGTGGGATATTCCGGCGCCACCGCGTTTCCGCACGTGCATCTGTCGGTCCGCCGCGACGACACCGTGGTCGACCCGTTCGACACCGATGGCGAAAGGGTCTGCGGCCAGGACGACGGGCCGGGCGACGATCTCTGGGCCGCGCCGCCGGGCTACCGGGCGGGCGGCGTGGTGGCGGCGGGCGTGTACCCGGGCCTGCCGGAATATGACGCGGTAAAGGATGGCAGCGCCAGTCCCGCAACGCTTCCGCTGGACGCGCCGGCTTTGGTCGGCTGGGCGCTGGTTCACGGGGCGCGGGCCGGCGACGTGGTGGAGATCGTGGTGACGGACCCGGGCGGTGCCGTGTTCCATCGCCACACCGAACGGCTGGAAAAGCCCCAGGCGATGGTGATGCGGGCGGCGGGACGCAAACGGCCCGATACGGGCTGGGCGTCCGGGCTCTGGCGGGTGGCCACGCGACTGATCCGGGACGGCGCGGTGCTCGACAGCGCCGAGGCGGTCACGGAGCTGCGTCAGGGACCCTAGGACCGGACGGACCGGGTGGGTCGGGAGGGTCCAAGAGCGGCCTGAAATCGCCGATCATGTCGCGGTAGACCGCGATCCGGGCGCGGATGCGGGCATCGTCGGGGAGCGTGTCGGCATCTTCGAGATAGGCCATCGCCCGACCGTAGAGCGCCCCCTGCCCCGGCAATGCGTCGTCGAGACCGGCGAGGAGATGGCGCATCGCCGCGATCCGGGCGCGGCCCCAGTCCGGCGCGCGGCGGCCGTCGCGCACCGCGCGCAGCACGTCGCAGGCGAAGGCCCGGCACTGGTGCGGGCGGGTCGCGTAGATGCTGCAGGCGCCGCCCGCGTGGAACCGGCAGGGCTGGGCGAGCTGGCCGTCCGGGGCGCCGCCCTCCGGCAGCGCATCCGCCCCGTCGACCTCCACCGCCCAGAACAGCGAGCCGTCGCAGCAGAGCCCGCAACCCAGACAAAGCGCCTGTGCGGCCGCGCGCGTGTCCGGGGGCGCGGGCGCGTTCATTTCTCGGTCAGCTTCAGCTCGATCCGGCGGTTGGCGGCGTAATCGGCCGGGCTGTTGCCCGTCGCCACCGGTTGAAATTCGCCGAACCCGGTCGCGGCGAGGCGGTTGGGCGGGAAGCCGAGCTCGCGGGTCATGTAGTGCACGACCGAGAGCGCGCGGGCCTGGCTGAGCTCCCAGTTGTCGGCGTAATCGCTGTTGGCGCCGACCCCGGTCCTGTCGGTGTGCCCATCGACGCGGATCACCCAGTCGATCTCGTCGGGGATCTCGTCGGCCACTTCGGAAAGCGTTGCGGCGACCCGGGCGATCTGTTCGCGCCCGCCGGCGGAGAGATCGGCGCTGCCCGGCGGGAACAGCACTTCGGAGGAAAAGACGAAGCGGTCGCCGACCACGCGCACGCCCTCGCGGTTGCCGAGGATCTGCCGCATCCGGCCGAAAAACTCGGAGCGGTAGGAGGCGAGATCCTTGACCTCGGCCTGGGCGAGGCGGGCTTCCTCGGCGAGGCGGGCCGCTTCTTCCTCGGCGAGACGGCGGGCTTCGGCTTCGGCTTCGGCGCGCTTGCGCTCCTCCGAGGCGACGCGGGCGAGCGCGGCGTTGAGATCCGAGCCCAACCGCTCGATCTGGACCTGGGCGGCGACGTCGCGGGTCTCGTAATCGTCGAGCAGCGCGCGGAGCTGGGCGAGCTGGGTGCGCAGCGCGGTCATCTGCTCGTTGAGCAGCGCCATTTCGCGCTGGGCCTCTGTACTCGCGGCTTTCTCGTTTTCGAGCGCGTCCGAGGCGGTGGCGAGCAGGGCTGCCTGGCGCTCGGCCTCGCTCATCGCCGCCGCCGCATCGGTCTCGGCGGCGAGCTTGGCGGCGAGCGCGGCGGCGAGACGGTCGCGCAGCTCGGCCTCGTCGCCGGTGGTCTCGCGCAGGGTCTCGTTTTCCAGGAGCGCCTCGGCGAGTTTCTCGTCGAGATCGTCGCGGGCGGCATTGGCGGCCGCCAGCAGCGTGAGCGTGTCTTCCGCTTCCTTGCGCGCCTGTTCGAGCGCGAGGGTCATCGCGGTGAGCTCGGTGTCGGCGTTTTCCAGCCGGGCGCGCAGCGCTTCGGCGGCGGCGGCCTCGGCGATGCGGGCCTGTTCCTCGTCGGTGAGCGCGGTCTCGACCTCGGCGAGCCGCTGGCGCAGCGCTTCGGCGGCGGCAGCTTCGGCGAGGCGCGCCTGTTCGGCCTCGGACAGGTTGGCGGCGGTCGCTTCGAGCTCGGCGATGCGCGCCTGCAGGGCCGCCGCGGTCGCGGCCTCGGCGAGCCGGGCGGTTTCTTCCTCCGACAGCGCGGTTTCGAGATCGGCGAAGCGGGCCCGCAGCGCCTCGGCCGCGGCAACCTCGGCAAGCCGGGCCTTCTGCTCGTCGGAAAGCTCGGCTTCGAGAGCCGCGATCCGGTCGAGATATTCCGCGTCCGAGGCGGTTTCCTCATCGAGCTGGCGTTGCAGGGTGGCGACTTCTTCGGACAGCGCCGCGCCGGAAGTCTTTTCGGTTTCGAGCTGGGCGGCAAGCTCGGCGAGCGAGGTCTCGCGGGTCTTGAGCGCCGCGAGCGCCGTGGCCAGCTCCTCGTCGCGCCCGCGCGCCTCGCGCATCGCGTTCAGCATCGCCTCGTTGCCGCGTTCGAGCTGGGCGAGCAGGGTCGCCATCGTGGTTTCGCGGGTCTCCGCTTCGGAGCGCAGGTCGGCAACCAGCGCTTCGAGCGCCTCGCGCCGGGCGGCGGCGAGCCGGGCGGCCTCGGTCTGGGCGTCGATCTCGGTGCGGGCCTGGGCGAGCGCGAGGTTCAGCGCCTCCTGCTCGGTAATCAGCGTGGCGTTGGCGGCTTCGAGGTCTTCGACCCTTGCGGTCAGGGTCTCGCCCGTCGCCACCGCCTCGTCGCGGGCGGCGATCAGCGCAGCGACCTGGGCTTCAAACGCGGTGATTTCGGTCTGCGCCTGGGCCAGCTCGGCGTCGCGCGCGGCGATCTGATTGTTGAGCGAGGCGATCAGCGCCGCCTG
>JAGRMP010000139.1:4140-9031 GCA_020441225.1 Maritimibacter sp.
ACCTGCTGGTGCAGGATGTCGAGCTCGCTTTCCTGGCCCGAAATCATCTCGCGCTGGACGAATTGCACCACCATGAAGATGGTGAGCACGAACATCAGCACCAGAAGCAGCGCGGTCATCGCATCGACGAAACCCGGCCAGATCGAGCTCGAAACGTTGCGGTTCGCGCGCCGGGGGAGGGCCATGTCAGCCCTGCCCGCCGAGCTGGCGGATCGCCCGGGTCAGCGCCGCAATGTCGCCGCGCAGCTCGCTCAGGCTCTCCTGCCGGCCCGCGCTCATCTCTTCGAGGATGCGCAGGAGCTGGACGTCGATCGAGCGCAGCCGCATCCGGCTTTCGGCGTCGACATGCGCGCCGCCCTCGTCGTCGTGGCGCCCTTCGAGCGCGGCGATCATCTGTTGCTGGCCCTCGGCGATGCGGATCAGATAGGGGGTCGAGACGCCCTCGGCCTCGATCTGCCGGGTCAGACGGTCCATGGAATCGGCGAGCTGGCCGAGCCGGGCGTCGGTCTCGCTACGGGCGGTCTCGCCCCGGGCAACCAACGCCTGCATCGCCTCCATCTGTTCGGCGAGCTGCAGCACCCAGAGCCCGTCGCCGCCCCCGCCGCCGCCCACCGGCACCGGCCCGTCCTCGCCCGGGGCGAAGCCGAACCGGGTGATCGAGTTGAGCCAGTCCTCGAACTCGCGGTAGAACCGGTTCTGTCCATGCGAGGCGAACAGCTCCAGGAGGCCGACGATCAGCGAGCCGGCAAGGCCGAGCAGCGACGAGGAAAACGCCGTGCCCATGCCGCCGAGCTGACTTTCGAGTCCGGCCTGGAGGCGGGCGAATGTCGCCATCCCGTCCTCGCCCTCGGCCATGTTGAGCGATTTGATGGTCTCGACCAGCGCCGGGACGGTGGTGGCAAGGCCGTAGAACGTGCCGAGAAGGCCAAGGAAAATCAACAGGTTAGTGAGGTAGCGCGTGATATCGCGTTCTTCGTCGATCCGCGCCGCGACCGAGTCGAGGATCGAGCGCGCCGAGGTGGCGCTGATCTGCATGTTGGTGCCGCGCCCGCGCAGCAGCCCCGAGATCGTCGCGAGCAGGCGGGGCGGGTTGGACGGGTCGTGCCCCTCGTGCTCGCCGACATAGCCGCGGATCCAGCGCACCGAAGAAACCAGCTGGCCGACCTGCCAGAAGGTGGTGACGACACCGATCAGGAAGGCAAGCAGGATGAAGCCGTTGAGGAAGGGGTTGGAGAAGAAGATGCCCTCGACCGTGGGCAACAGGAACATCACCACCCCCGCGCCAACCGCGAGGAGCGTGCCCACCATCAGTATCCCCTGGCGCCCCGGAAGGGTGAATTGCGGTTCCGCCGCGCGATCCGGCTGCTCCATGTGGAGGCCCCTACCCCTTAATGTTCCTGCCGGGCGAGGATAGGGGTTCACCGCGAGGGGAACAAGGGCCGACGGGCGGGCCGAAGGGCAACACGGCATTCCCCGCGGGGGCCGCGCAGCGCCGGGGCCGGGCCGGCGGGCTCACGGGGCCACGAGTCCCACAAACCAGCGTCGGCGTCAGCCGACACCGCTTGGCAACGCGCAGCGCACGCCCGGGTCAGCCCATCGCCCGGACGACGCGGGCGAGCCAGCTCAGCTCCGCATCCTCGATCCCGAGCTCGGCCAGGTGGTCGGCGGTGTTGAACAGATACTCGCGGTTCGGGCCCCGCCCGCCGACCGCATGGGCGATGATCTCGGCCTGTTCGGCAAGGGGCAGCCCGCCGCAATACTGCACATGGTCGGGGTCGATCACGTAGCACACCGCCTCGACTTTCCGCCCATCGTCGAGCGCGACCGGCAGGATTGTCTCGAAATAGGCCGACGAGATCAGCTCGCGCTCGCGCAGGCTGCCGAGGCTGTCCGCCTGCGCCCCCGGCGCGACCCGGAAGGCGATCCCGTGGCAGCGCGCGCCCGGGGCGGCGTCAAGGGCGAGCACCAGCCCCGGCTCGGTCTCGGTGCCGCGGTGGTGGATCGAGCGCATGCAGAACGACCGGTGGTAGCCCTCCAGCACCGCGAGCACGGTTTCGACATGTGGAAAGCCCGGGTTCCACAGGAGCGAACCGTAGCCGAAGACCCAGAGATCCTCGGTTGGGTCGCCGGCGGGATCTTTTTGCGGGTCGTCCGCCATTCTGGCCTCCGCGCTGCCCAGTTGCTAGAACCCTCCCAGTCCTATCAGAGTGCCCCCCATGCGCAACCTCACCGTCATCACCGTCCTGCTCGCGATCCTGGTCTGTGCCGGGCTCGGCTGGGGCGCCTACTGGTTCGTCGGCGCCCGGGCCACCGAACGCGGGCTCGCCGCCTGGCTGGAGGCGCGCCGGGCCGAAGGCTGGATCGCCGCCGCCGCACAGCTCGAGACCCACGGCTTCCCGAACCGCTTCGACACCACTTTCACCGCGCTCGACCTCGACGATCCCGAGACCGGCGTGGGCTGGACCGCGCCGATTTTCCAGATCCTGTCGCTGAGCTACCGCCCGACAGAGGTGATCGCGGTCTGGCCCGGCGCGCAGGAGCTGCGGTTGCCGGGCGAGACGCTGGCGGTGGGGTCGGACAGGATGATCGGCTCGCTGGCGCTTGGGCCGTCCGCGGTGCTGCCGCTGAGGCGGTTGGTGATCGAGGGCGGCGCGGTCGAAATCGCCTCGACCCGGGACTGGACCGCCGGGGTCGGCGCGGCGCAGGTTGCGCTGCGCGAAAGCCCGGGGGCCGAGGGCGCGCCGGTCTACGACATCGCCTTGTCGCTCGACGGGTTCGCGCCCGACAGCGCCGAGCTCGCCCGGTTGCGCGATCTGGTCGGGCTGCCCGAGGCGATCGAGACGGTGCAGGCCGAGCTGACCGTGACCTTCGACAAGGGCTGGGACATCACCGCGCTCGAAGACCGCCGGCCGCAGCCGCGCGAGATCGCGGTCACCAGGCTCGATGCGCGTTGGGGCGACCTCGCGCTTGCCGGCACCGGTCAGATCGCGGTGGACGAGGCCGGTGTCGGCACCGGCGAGCTTGTGCTGGAGGCGACCAACTGGCGCGATATCGTGGCGCTGGCGGAGGCGAGCGGGGCCCTGCCCGCGAACCGCGCGCCGCTGGTGCGCGCCGCGCTGGAGACGCTCGCCTCGGTCTCGGGCGATCCCGACCGGCTCGACGTGACGCTGCGGTTTTCGGGCGGTTTCCTTTTGCTCGGCCCAGTGCCGATCGGCGCCGCGCCGCGGTTTTTGCTGCCCTGAAGCCGCGGCCTTGCGGCTGTGGCGTGCGGCGCGGGACTGCCGGCTGGTTGTCACTGATTTTCAACGAAAACACTGCGTTTCGATACCGGCGACAATCGCCATGGTGCCGTGCTTTTGGGGCTTGAGCGGTGGTTCGCGGGGGTGTCCGGCGACGGTCAGCGCTCCGGCACGCCCCAGCCGCCGCCGCCCGGCGTGTGCATCTCGAAGACGCCGCCCGCGGGCAGCTCGACCTCGGCATTGCCGCCCAGGCGCGTCCGGGTGCCGTCCGGCTGTTCGGCGATGTTCTCGCCGAGCGCGCCCGGGTCGCCGCCTTCGGCTCCGAAGGGGGGGACGATGCGCGACAGGCTGAGCGTGGTGACCGTCACGGGGTCGAGGAACCGCATCCGCCGCACCACGCCCGCGCCGCCGTGCCAGCGCCCCGCCCCGCCCGAGCCGGTGCGGATCCGGAAGGCTTCGAGCCGTACCGGGAAGCGCTTTTCCAGCACTTCGGGGTCGGTCATGCGGGTGTTGGTCATATGGCTCTGCACCGCATCCGCACCGTCGAAGCCGGGCCCCGCCCCGGTGCCGCCTGCGATGGTCTCGTAATTCTGGAAGCGGTCGTTGCCCCAGATGAAATTGTTCATCGTCCCCTGGCTCGCCGCCATCGAGCCGAGCGCGCCCAGGAGCGCGTTGCAGGCGGCCTGGCTGACCTCGGTATTGCCCGCGATCACCGCCGCGGGCGGGGCCGGGTTCAGCATCGAGCCTTCGGGCACGATGATGTCGATGGGCGCGAGGCAGCCCTCGTTGAGCGGGATCGGCTGGCCGACGAGGGTGCGGAAGCAATAGAGCACCACCGCCCGGCTGACCGCGAGCGGGGCGTTGTAGTTGCCGCTGTGCTGCGGGCTGGTGCCGGTGAAATCGACCGTGGCGCGGCGCGCATCGCGGTCGACCCGGACGGCGACGCGGATCTCGGCGCCATGGTCGAGCGGCAGGGTGAACTCACCGTCCGACAGCGTGTCGATTACCCGGGCGACGCTTTCGGCCGCGTTGGCCTGGACATGGCCCATATAGGCGCGCACAACCTCGGGGCCCCAGGCCTCGGCCACCTTGACCAGTTCGCGCCGCCCGGTCTCGTTGGCGGCGACCTGGGCCTTGAGATCGGCGATGTTCTGGTCTGGGGCACGGGCGGGCCAGCGGCCCGAGGCCAGCACGGCGCGCGCTTCGCGCTCGAGGAACTTGCCTTCGGCCACCAGCGGCACATTGTCGATCACCACGCCCTCTTCCTCGATCCGGGTCGAATCCGGCGGGCCGGAGCCGGGCGTGCGCCCGCCGATATCGGCGTGGTGACCGCGCGAGCCGAGCCAGAAAGCGATGCGTTCATTTATGAACACCGGGCTGACCACAGTCACATCGGGCAGGTGCGTGCCGCCGTTGAAGGGCGAGTTGAGCATGAAGGCATCGCCTGGCCGCGCCCGGTCGCCCCAGCGCCGCATCACCGTGCGAATGCTCTCGCCCATCGAGCCGAGGTGCACCGGCACATGCGGCGCATTGGCGACGAGATCGCCGTTCTCGTCGAAGATGGCGCAGGAAAAGTCGAGCCTTTCCTTGATGTTGACCGACCAGGCGGTGTTGGCGAGGGTCGCGCCCATCTGGTCGGCGACCGACATGAA
>JAGRMP010000139.1:9103-10258 GCA_020441225.1 Maritimibacter sp.
CAGGTTGCCCCGGGTGTCGACCTCGGCGGTCCAGCCGGGCTCGATCACGTTGGTGCCGGTCGCCTCGCGGATGATGACCGGCCCCGTGAGCCGCACGCCGACGCCGAGGGTGGCGCGGTCGTAGAGCGGCACCTGTTGCCAGCCGTCGAACCAGGCGCGGACCCGGTCGATAGGCGCGCCGTCGCCGGTGGGCGCGCTCATCCCCGGGGCCGCGCCGGTGTGGCCCACGGCCTCGACCGCCAGCATGTCGAAAACGATGGCGCGCTCGGGCGAGTGGAAGCCGAAGCGGGCGTGGTGGGCCTCTTCGAAAGCCGCCTGCATCGCGTCCTCGGGGCCGAACGCGACGTCGAGCGGCTGGTGCGAGCCCTCGTAGCGCAGATGCGCGCGGCAGCGGATTTCCACGTCCGCCACCCCCTGGGCGCGGACCTCGGCGCCCGCCTCTTCGGCCAGTGCGTCGAGCCGCACACCGGCCTCGGCGGCATCCGCAAGCGGGGCATCGAACTGCGCCTCGCGCAGGGCGCGGATATCGGCGAGCCCCATGCCGAAGGCCGACAATACGCCCGCGTATGGATGCAGAAACACCCGTTTCATGCCCAGCGCGTCGGCAACGAGGCAGGCATGCTGCCCGCCCGCGCCGCCGAAACATTGCAGCGTGTAGCCGGTCACGTCATGGCCGCGCTCGACGCTGATCTTCTTGATCGCGGCGGCCATGTTGTCGACCGCGATCCTGAGGAAGCCGCGCGCGACCTCTTCGGGCGGCATCTGCGCGCCGCCGGTTTCCGAGGCGATTTGGGCGGCCATCCGCGCGAAGCCCGCGCGCACCGCCTCCGCGTCGAGCGGCTGGTCGGCGCCGGGGCCGAACACGGCGGGGAAATGCGCGGGCTGCAGCCGACCCAGCATGACATTGCAATCGGTCACCGTGAGCGGCCCACCCCGGCGGTAACAGGCGGGGCCGGGATCGGCGCCCGCACTTTCGGGGCCGACCTGGAAGCGGCCGTCGCGGAAGGCGAGGATCGAGCCGCCGCCCGCGGCCACGGTGTGGATGTCCATCATCGGGGCGCGCATCCTGACACCCGCGACCTCGGTCTCGAACGAGCGCTCATAGGCGCCGGCGTAATGGCTCACATCCGTCGACGTGCCGCCCATGTCGAAGCC
>JAGRMP010000140.1 GCA_020441225.1 Maritimibacter sp.
GGCCGCCGCATGGGCCACGCGGGCGCGATCGTCGCCGGCGGCAAGGGCGACGCGGAATCGAAGATCGAGGCGATGAAAAAGGCCGGGATCGTCGTGGCCGACAGCCCGGCAACGCTCGGCGAAGCGGTGATGGCCGCTATCGAGAAAGCGTGATGTGACAGGCCGGGGGCGGGGTGTTGACCCCGCCTGCCGGCAGTGGGATCAAAAAGCGCATGGCACTCGTTTCGCACCAGCACGGGTTTATCTACCTCAAGACCGAGAAGACGGGCGGAACCTCCGTGGAAATGGCCTTGCAGACCCTGTGCACCCCCCCGGGAACGAAAGTGACGCATCGCGGACCGGCCCTGGTCTCGCGCACCGGTGTCGTGGGCGCGCGCGGCGCGCGCCACACGGCGGGACAGCGGTTCGGCTGGACGAGCCACATGCCCGCCTGGAAACTGGCGCTGCGCCTCGGGCCCCGGCGCTGGTCGCGCTACGTCAAGGTTGCCTCCCTGCGCAATCCGTTCGACAAGGCGGTGTCGTGGTACTGGTACATGGCGCAGAAACAGGGGCTCGACACGCGCGACCCGGTGGCGAGCTTTCGCGCCTTTCTGCGCGACAAGGAAGAGGCGGGCTATTTCCGCAGCCGGATCGACATCGACTGGCGGGTGACCCATATCGCGAACCGACCGGTGATCGACGAATACCTGCGCCTCGAACAGATCGAGACGGATCTCGCGGCGCTCTATGCGCGGCTCGGGATCGACGGGCCGGTGCCGGTGCTGCCGCGGGCCAAGACCCAGAGCCGCAAGGCGGACGCGCTGCCGGTTCAGGCGTATTTCGACCGCGACACCACCGATCTTTTGCACCGCAACTGGGGCTGGATCTTCGACGCGGGCGGCTATTCGCGCGATCCGGCGGATGCGGGCCGTGCGTCCAAGGCGGCGAACCGCCAGGCGGGCGCGCGGGACACGGCTGTGCCGGTGCAGTCGCCCAGAACGACCGGCGAGACCGGTGCGACCAGCGCGCGCCAAGGCGGGCGTGCTGCGGGCGTGAACCGGTTGCCGACGCGGAGGGCCGTGTGAACGCCCTGCGCACATATCCATTCATGGCACTGCCGCGGCGGTCCGGTGTTTCGCCTCTGCGGGCGATCCCGGCATGCGCTGCCGCGCGGACCCATGCTGTCGGACGGGTCCGCCGTCCAGTTTTCAACGGAGCCTGAAATCGATGACCGAACAGTCCCACAACGACCAGTTCAAGGCGAGCTCCTTCATGCAGGGCCACAACGCGGCCTATCTTGAACAGCTCTACGCCCTCTACGCAAAGGACCCGCAGGCCGTCGACGAGGCCTGGCGGGCGTTCTTCGACGAGCTGGGCGATGCCGGCAGTGACGTGACCGCCGAGGCGGCCGGTCCCTCCTGGGCGCGGACCGACTGGCCGCCGACGCCGGGGGGCGATCTCGTGCATGCGCTCGACGGCCAGTGGCCGGAAGACGAGCCCAAGCCCGAGAAGGTGGCCAAGGTCGTCACCGAAAAGGCGGCCGAGAAGGGCGTGGCGATCACCGAGGAGCAGGTGCGCCGCGCGGTGCTCGACTCGGTGCGGGCGCTGATGATCATCCGCGCCTACCGGATCCGGGGCCACCTGGCCGCCGATCTCGACCCGCTGGGCATGCGCGAGGAGACCGCCCATCCCGAGCTCGACCCGGCCAATTACGGCTTCACCGAAAAGGACATGGACCGGCCGATCTTCCTCGACCAGGTGCTGGGGCTGGAAATGGCCTCGATGCGGCAGATCGTCGAGATCGTGAAGCGGACCTATTGCGGCACCTTCGCGCTGCAGTACATGCATATCTCGGACCCCGAGCAGGCCGGGTGGCTCAAGGAGCGGATCGAGGGCTATGGCAAGGAGATCGCTTTTACCCGTGAAGGCCGGCGGGCGATCCTGAACAAGCTGGTCGAGGCCGAAGGCTTCGAGAAATTCTGCCATGTGAAATTCATGGGCACCAAGCGGTTCGGGCTCGACGGGGCCGAGGCGCTGGTGCCGGCGATGGAACAGATCATCAAGCGTGGCGGCAATCTCGGGCTCAAGGAGATCGTCATCGGCATGCCGCACCGCGGCCGGCTCAGCGTGCTCGCCAACGTGATGTCGAAACCCTACCGCGCGATCCTGAACGAGTTTCAGGGCGGCAGCTTCAAACCCGAGGACGTGGACGGCTCGGGGGACGTGAAATACCACCTCGGCGCGTCGTCGGACCGCGAGTTCGACGGCAATTCGGTGCACCTGTCGCTCACCGCCAACCCCTCGCACCTCGAGGCGGTCAACCCGGTGGTGCTGGGCAAGGTGCGCGCCAAGCAGGCGCAGCTTGGCGACACCGACCGCACCCAGGTGTTGCCGATCCTGCTCCACGGCGACGC
>JAGRMP010000141.1 GCA_020441225.1 Maritimibacter sp.
GACATCGAGGTCTGGCTGCCGGGACAGGACACCTACCGCGAGATTTCCTCGGTCTCCACCACCGGCGCATTCCAGGCCCGGCGGATGAACGCCCGCTACCGGCCTGAGCCCGGGGCCAAGCCCGAATACCTGCACACGCTGAACGGCTCGGGGCTGGCCGTGGGGCGCTGCATGATTGCGGTTCTGGAGAACGGCCAGGAGGCGGACGGCTCGGTCTTGCTCCCCGAGGTGCTGCACGCCTACCTCGGCGGCAAGAGCCGGATCACGGCGGAGGGCGTGTTGGCCTGATTTCGGACCGGTTCGGCCAGTCCGCGTGGCGAATGTGCGAGGGGTGTGCGAGCTCGCACAGGGTGTCAAGGTGTTGATGTTATTCACGTTATCGCTAACTATCATTTTGTGCGCGCGGTTCGGCAGACGGCGGAGCGGTGCGCATGAATGCGCACCCTACGGGGTGGCGTTGCGGCCGGACCTGAGGTTTGCGGCAACGCTTCGTTAACCTCGATCGGACATGCTGGCATCATGTCCAACTACATCCGCCCGCGCATCCCCGGAGCACGCATCTTTTTCACTGTCGCGCTCCAATCGCGCGGAAGCGACACATTGGTCCGCGAGGTCGAAACCCTGCGCGCGGCGGTCACGCAGACACGGGCGGAACGTCCGTTCCGCATCGACGCCTGGGTGGTGATGCCCGATCACATGCATGCGGTCTGGACCCTGCCGGACAGGGACGCGGACTATGCGGTCCGCTGGAGCCTCATCAAGGCGCGGTTTTCCCGTGCTGTCCCGCCTGGACGGCAGCGCGCCTCATATGTGAAACGGCGCGAACGCGGGGTGTGGCAGCGGCGCTTTTGGGAACATCACATCCGCACCCCGGAGGAATGGGCGGCCTGCGTCCACTATTGCCATTTCAATCCCGTGAAGCACGGGTATGTCGAGCACCCGCAGGAGTGGCCGTATTCTTCGGTTCATCGCGCAATTCGCGAGGGCCGGTGGAAATTTTCGTAGGGTGCGCATTCATGCGCACCGCGTGCCCAGATCGATTTGCGGTAAAATGGTGCGCATGAATGCGCACCCTACGCTTGCTGTGCGGCGCAAGGACCCACTGACCGCACGAAGGCCAACATGTCCAATCACCTTTTGACTCACGCGAGCACATCGGTACGGTGCACGCATGGGGCGACGGGGAATTCTTCGGGGAAGGTGGTTATTGAAGCGGTTTGTTTGGGGGAAGACACGTGAGTGACGCAGTGATATGGCTGACCAGTTTCGAAATGAAAACGAATTTCAGGCCCATTGACTGGCACCTGTCTCGCCCGAGAATCGACTTTATCCACGAGATGAAATATGGACGCGCGCCGATTGACCCGGCAGATGCGCCAGACTATGCGTTTTTCGCGGGCAAAGGCATACCGGCAAAACAACGAAACAACTTGCCGGATCTGTCGATAATTACGGGCGGCATTTTCTTTGTTTCCGGGGCCTTTCGAAACCTTCTTCTGGGTTTCGAGCTTGGCCGCTCCCAGATTTTCGAAGTGCCGCTCTACGAGGCCGATCAGAAAACATTGCGACCCGGCAGATGGTTCATCCTCAATATAGCCGAGACAAAGAATACTCTGGTGCCCGAGGCCTGCGAAGAGCTCAAAGAAAAGGCGACGAAAGGGTATTTTTCCGTGCCGATCCAGCCGAACCCTCCCGTCGTTGCATTGCGGCCAGAGGCGGCAAGCGGCGTGGAGCTTTGGTATGAAGAGCGTCTGAGTACGCGTTTCTTCCTGTCCGACCGACTGAAAATGGCGATCAAATCGGAAAAGATGAAGATCCGTGCCTTTCCGTTGCAGAAGGCAAAGATCTTGAGCTGACATTTCTAACGTTTCGGAATGGATGCACCCAGGCCAGAACTGCCAATCGATGCGAAACAGGGTCTCGGTCTGGACACTCTTTGAGGTGCCCTTTCGGGAGCGTTCCGGCGCTGACGTGAACCCCGCCGAAGGGCAGGGAACTCACCGTCCAGACCACCGCACCAAGTGCCCGATGCTTGGGCTGGCGGGCACCCGACGTGCGCCGGGCTCCATGATCTCGGATCACTCCGCCGGCGTCATCACCCTTTCCCGTTCCTTCGCGAAGGGCACGAGCTGTTCCGCCTCTTCGTCCCAGAGCTTCAGCGTGAAGGCGTGGAGGGCTTCGGGGAAGGTGATGCGGCGCAGGTGGTGGGTCTTTTCGAGCTCGCGGTGGGCGCCGCGGAGGCGATAGGAGGGGATCGAGGCCACCAGGTGGTGGATGTCGTGCTTGGTGATNNATGTTCGCCACCGCCTCGTCGAAGATCCAGCCGAAGTCGAGGCAGGAGCCGCCCTGGATCGCGGCGCGGGTCGGGTCGAGGTCGGGGCGGCGGTCCCACCAGGTGCCGTCGAAATTGTGCTGGAGGTAGACCAGGAAGACGCCGAGCATGCCGCCGACCCAGATCGCGAAGAGGAGGGTGAACACGCCGGTCCAGCCCGCGAGCCAATAGACCACGCCGAGATAGGCGAGGATCGCGGCGTTATGGGCGAGCATGGCCCTGGCGCCCACCTCGGCGGCGTTCTTGGGCCAGCGGTAGACGAGGAAATAGACGTAGGCCGCGCCCACCGGGATGAGCAGGAAGGGGTTGCGGTAGAGCCGGTAGGTGAGCCGTTTCCAGGGCCCCGCCGCTTCCCATTCCCTGAGCGTCATGGTGAAGATCTCGGTGGT
>JAGRMP010000142.1:0-3394 GCA_020441225.1 Maritimibacter sp.
ACCACTTCAGCGGGGGCACTCCACAGGAGATCGAGGCGCAGTATGTCACGGACGCGGGCGCCGGGTCGGCCGAGATAGGTCGTGACGCCCCGGAATTGACGCTGAACTGACCATGCCTGAACCCGCCGTTGCCCTGACAGACGTTGCTTTCGCCTGGCCTGGCCGTGGCGGGTTCTCGCTTGCCTGTTCGACCTTTGAAATAAGTCCTGGCGAAAGTGTCCTGCTGCTCGGCGCGAGCGGGTCGGGGAAGTCGACGTTGCTGTCACTGGTCTGTGGAATCGTCGCTGCAGACAGAGGGTGCGTCACCGTCGATGGGACCGACCTCGGCGCCTTGCGTGCCGGTGCTCGCGACCGGTTCCGCGCCGAGAAGATCGGTGTGATCTTCCAGCAGTTCAACCTGCTGCCTTACGCGCGGGTGGAGGACAATATCCTGTTGCCGCTGCGCTTCGCCCCTGAACGCAGGGCGCGGGCCGGTGACGCTGCGGGCGAGGCAGCACGCCTTTGCGCCGCACTGGGCCTGCCGGGCGATGTCCTGGCGACGCAGGCGGGACGGCTGAGTGTCGGCCAGCAACAGCGCGTCGCCGTGGCGCGCGCGCTGATCGGCGCGCCGCCATTGATCGTCGCGGACGAACCAACTTCGGCGCTCGATGCGGCAACACAGGACACCTTCCTCGGCCTGCTCTTCGATCAGGCCGGAAAGGTCGGGTCGTCCTTGCTCATGGTTAGCCATGACGAGCGCCTGAGCGCGCGTTTCGACCGGGTCATCCGGCTCGGGGACATCGTGACGACGGAAAGGCTGGCTGCATGATCCTTCGTCTCGCCATCGGATCCCTTCTGGCTCGGGCGCTCACCGTGGGCATGACGGTGCTGGCCATCGCGCTGTCGGTCGCGTTGTTCCTCGGGGTCGAGAAGGTCCGCACCGGTGCCCGCGCGAGCTTCGCCGACACGATTTCCGGGACGGACCTGATCGTCGGCGCGCGCTCCGGCTCGGTTCAGCTTTTGCTCTATTCCGTGTTCCGCATCGGCAACGCGACGAACAACGTCACCTGGGAAAGCTACCAGGACATCGCCGCCCGACCCGAAGTGGACTGGATCGTGCCGATCTCGCTCGGCGACAGCCACCGCCAGTTCCGGGTGATGGGCACGACGCAAGGCTTCTTCGAACACTACAAGTATCGTGGCGGCCGGTCGCTGGAGATCCCGGACGGCCACGGGCTGGACGACCTCTACGACGCGGTCATCGGCGCGGATGTGGCGGCAACGCTCGGCTATGCGGTGGGAGACCCGATCGTAGTCTCGCATGGGCTGGCGTCCTTCACCGACCATGACGACCAGCCCTTCCGAGTCGCCGGGATCATCGCCAAGACGGGCACGCCGGTCGACCGGACGGTGATTGTCAGCCTCGAGGCCATCGAAGCGATCCACGTCGACTGGCAGTCCGGCGCGCAGATCCCGGGCCAGTCCACGCCGGTCGACGTCATCAGGACCATGGACCTCACGCCGACGGCCATCACGGCGGCACTGGTCGGCGTGGACTCGCGGCTTCAGATTTTCGGTCTGCAACGATGGATCAACGAATATCCCGAAGAGCCCCTGCTGGCGATCCTGCCCGGCGTTGCTCTGGGCGAGTTGTGGCAGATCGTGGGTGTGGCGGAAACGGCGCTACTGGGCGTCTCGGTTATGGTCGTCGTCACCGCGTTGCTTGGAATGATGGCGATGATCTTCTCGAGTTTGAATGAACGTCGGCGCGAGATGGCGATATGGCGGGCAATGGGCGCGCGCCCCGCAACGATCCTCGGGCTTCTGGTGCTCGAGGCCATCCTCATGGCTGCATCGGGCGCCTCGCTTGGTGTGGCACTTCTCTATCTGGGACTCGCGGTGGCGCAGCCGTGGGTCGATGCGGCATTCGGCATCTGGCTACCGATCGAGCCACCGACCGCCCGCGAGGTCATGGTTCTCGCAGCCGTGATCGGCGCCGCGGCCCTGGCAAGCCTTCTGCCGGCGCTCAGGGCCTACCGCCTTTCGCTCGCAGATGGCATGATGGTGAGAATATGATGATTGTGCCCCGATTCACCCGTCGCCAATTCGTGCTTGCCGCAGGGGCGAGCACGTTGCTGCCGCGCCAAGTCGCCGCGTCGCCGTTTCGGGAGATCACTTGGGATGACCTCATTCCGCCGGGTGTGCCTTATTCCGAAATCATCGGGGAAGGCGAGCTGGATGAGCAGAACGACACGTGGAATCCAATCTTCGACGAGAATGCCACCAAGCTGAACACGGCTCTGGACGGTGTTTCGGTGAAGCTGCCGAGCTACATCATTCCGCTCGACACCGGGGCGGAGGGCGTGACCAGTTTCGTGCTGGTCCCTTACGTAGGGGCTTGCATCCACGTGCCCCCGCCACCGCCGAACCAGCTGGTCTTCGTGACCACGGCGACGCCTTGGCCCTCGGACAACCTATGGGATGCGATCTGGGTCTACGGGCGTCTGAGCGCGAGGCTGCAATCGACCGAGATAGCCGAGATCGGCTACCAGATCGCGGCGGAGAACATCGAGATTTACGAATGGTGAGTCCCGATCCTGTTCGGCGACGGTTTTATTTTGGCTTGGCGGGGCTGGCGGGACTGACCGCGACAGGCCTGCGCGCCGAAGATATCGTCGAGCTGGAATGGCGCGACCTTGTCCCGCCTGGCGAGACGTCGCTTCCGCCTGAGCTTCAGGGTCTGATCCCGCACGACGAAGCCGCCATGGCGAGCGGGCAGCCGCCATCGACCGGTGTCCGCACTGATTGGAACGGGCGTACCGTCCGCCTTTCCGGCTTCATCATTCCGCTCGACTACGATGGTACCGGCGTGACCGCGTTCATGCTGGTGCCCTACGTCGGTGCCTGCATTCACGTCCCACCGCCTCCGGCGAACCAGCTTGTGCTCGTCACGACGGAGCGGCCCTACGAGTCCGACGGGTTGTTTGCACCGGTGACAGTGACGGGAATGTTCGGGACCGCATCGACATCCACTCAACTGGCCGAAATCGGATACGCCCTCTCCGCCGACCGCGTAGTGCCCTATCGCGGATAGTGAAAACATTACACCCTTCGTTTGTTCTACTGAACTGAGCAACTGGTTCTGTCTTTGGAGGACCGGACCGACTTCGCAACAACGTAGGGCGGATGACCTCGTCGAGGTCCATGCGCCGGGCCTCATCCTCGGTCAGAAGCGGGGTATCTTCTGTCCTCTCCGAAACGCTGCGCCCCTCAAACGGATTGCGCCCGACCGCGCGCGACCGGGTCACCACGCGCTTGGTGGTCTTGCCGACGGCCTGGCTTAACTCCTCGATGGTCTTCTGCTCGGACGGGGTGAGGTAGAGCTTTACCCCGGCGCCGCCCTGAAGCGACCTGC
>JAGRMP010000142.1:3554-5592 GCA_020441225.1 Maritimibacter sp.
TGATCATCACCGGCCAGGGCTCGTCATCGCCGGGTTCCTGTGCTTGCAGCGAGGCAATCAGGTCCGAAAAGAAGAGGCGGATCAGCGGGGCAAGCGGGCGGATCATCTCGGATTCGACCACAAGATAGATCGCATGTGGGCGGCGGCGGATATCCCGGAACGAGAAGTCAGAGGTCGCGGTAGCCGCGTCAATCGCACGGTTGTCCCAGGTGTCGAGCATCAGTTTCGCCAAAACAGGAAGCTTGACATCATCACCGAACCCCCCGAGCTCGCGCTGTCTGGTTCCTGAGAAGAAGCGTGTTCAGGAAGCGCTTGATCTGACGCGGGTTGCCTTGCGTGCCGCCAGCCAGAATTTGGCCGATCTGATCACTTAATGTGAGCGCGTTTGAAACGCTGGCGGCTTTGGCGCCAAGGGCGTCACGGACAGTAGCCGCTGAGAGCCCGGTCGAAAGCCACGGCTTTGCTAGATGCTGACGAGCCACTTTGATCAGGTTCTGGTATTCAGTGTCCTCTTCACCGAGCTCCGCCCCCACGAGCAAGAGCGTCACATAGATACGAGTTTCCGTCTCCCCCAGGGAAGGGATCCTGAATGGCACCTGGATGAGTTTCTCAAGATAGTTTCGCGCATAGTCCCTTGGTCCGGTCGTGTCGGGCAACTCCGGGAAATGCTTGCGCACCGAATATTCGATCATCGCTTCATCGGCAGCAACCACGAAAGCCGTGTGTTCAGTGAATACGAACAGCCGAACTGCCTCCAGCGTTTCGATCGCGACTTCAGGCAGGCACCTGTCCAGATCGTCGATCAGAACGACGAGTTGATCGACACCAGCCTTGTTGAGTAGATCTTTGAAGGCCTTCCGGAACTCACTGATTTCTTCAGTAAGCCGTTTCGAGTCATCTGGCTTCAGTAGGCCCGACATCCCAGCGATGGCGGCCTCATAGTTTTCCCGAGTGAGCAATTCACCTGGCTCACCAATCGCCTTCTTGACCGAACCAACGACCGCGTCGATATGCTCGGGCAGCGGAACTCCCGACAATGCTGTGAAAGCAAGGCCTCCTCCTTGCCGGGCAACCTTGAGCCAATCGATGCGTTTGAAGATATTCTTGACCGCTTCACCCGCATTTGTCGCAAGCGACCGTTCGGCAACAAGCTCTGTGACAATGCCCTCGATCAGCGCAATCTTAGCATCCTCGAACCCCTGGAATCGCCAACCATTGAATTTCACGCAGAGGACGTCCGGGGTCGGCGATAGAGATGCCTCGATCATCTCCAAGATGCTGCTCTTTTCTGCTCCCCAATCACCATGCACACCGATAGTGATCGCCTGCTCTGGACGTTCCCGCAGCAACTCGGTGATCGTGCGCGCGATGGCCTCGTTGTTCAGCAGATCGACGCTTGTCTCGTTGTCGGTTAGAATCATTTCGCCCAGTCCACGACGCCATGATCTTCTAGAGTGGAATCGGGCAGTGATTTTACCTTGTCGCAGAAGACGATTGCATTCCTTGCGTCAGATCGCGCGGACGGGACAATTAGACCATCGAAATCTAGAAAGTGTGCGACTTCTCCAATTTCTTGAGTACGGGGATACTCGTCATTCTTTTCCTCATAGGAAAGACGACCGAACGTTTCCGTGTTCAGCCCAACCCTGGAAAGCGCTTCCAGATCCAGAAACTGAAGCGCACGCCCAAGCGAAAGTTCAATTTCAAACATACGATACGTAACCTTGCTCGGCATCACCGGTTGGCCGCGCATCAGATGAAATCGCATCTCTTCCAGAGCACCTGATCGAGCCAAGGATGTATAGAGCACATCGAACGTCCCGTCGTCCCACCGACCACCGGACGCGCTGCAGATCAGCGGATCGCGCCCGTCGCGCACCAGCCGCCAAACGTTCCCTTCGAAAACGACGGGATCGATCGCCTCAATCGCGTCAATCAGCCGGTTGTCGCGTCGAGCTTTAACCATTCATTGGACCTACACATAGACATCATTGTCCAGCCGGTCGATGACGGCCAGTACTTCGAGCGAGCGATCATT
>JAGRMP010000143.1:0-3873 GCA_020441225.1 Maritimibacter sp.
GGGTCGATGTCCAGCCTCTCACCCCACCGCAAGGCGATACGGTCGGCGATGGCCCGACCGGCGCGGCGGGGCCAGCCCCGCCCTACGCCCAATCCGGCCGCAACGATCGGAACGCGCCTGCGGCGCCTGCGCTCCGCGCGGGAGTATTTGTAAAGAAAAGAAGCAGGCACCCCTGGTTCCTTTTGCCTGAAATATCCTGGGGGAGTCGCCCGGCACGGGCGGCGGGGGCAAAGCCCCCTCTGTCGTTACAGGCCGCGCCGACGCCGCCGTCTGCGTAGGGCGGGGCTCGCCCCGCCGCCCCTCTCAGCCCTTCGGCGGCGCCAGCGGCGTATAGGCACACCGGTCCGGCTTGATGTCGACCAGCGGCGTCCCGTCCAGGCAATCCAGCCCCCGCACCACCAGCACGGTCCCCTCGATGCGCTCCAGCCGCACCAGCGCCGTGCCGATCGGATTGGGCCGCACCGGCGAGCGCAGCGCGAAGGTGCCCCGCGTGTCCTTCGTATGTCCGGGATTCTGCACTACCAGATCCCGCCGCGACTGGTGCAGCCAGTAGAGCAGCTCCACCGTTTCGAACCCCTCCAGCCCCATCAGCGCCGGCCCCCAGGGCTCGAACACCTCCACCCGGCACTCCGGTCCGTCGACCTTGCCTTGCCGCGGACAATCCTTCCGGTCCCGCCACGGCGTATGGATCACCCCGATGAACCGCAGCGCCGCGTCCGCCGCCGGCGGCAGATCGACCCGCACCTCGCCCGCCCGGATGTCCTGCATGATCGCGCTCCTTGCCCCGCGGCCCCGCCGCCCCATATTCACCAACACACCACGGGAGAGACGCCATGAGCAAGACCGTCAAGCAGATGCTCGCCGAAGCGAAGGCCGCCGTTCCGGCCGTCGACATTCAGCGCGCCCGCGATCTCATCGCCGACGGCGCATTGGTGGTCGATACCCGCGACACCTCCGAACTCGCCTCCGGCAAGGTCAGGGGCGCGCTCCACGTCCCGCGCGGCATGATCGAGTTCCGCGCCGACCCCGAGACGGACTCGCACAACCCCGAATTCCGCAAGGACCGCCCCGTCCTGCTCTACTGCGCCTCCGGAGGCCGCTCCGCGCTGGCCGGCCAGACCCTCCGGCAGATGGGCTATGACAAGGTCTACAACCTCGGCGGTTTCAAGGACTGGGTCGCGGCGGGGGGCGAGACCGAGCCCGCCTGACCTCAGGCCACCGCCGCCGTCAGCACCGGCCACTTCAGGGACCGGATCTCGGCATAATCGCAGGTGATCTCCTCCCCTGCCGCGATATCGCGCGCGGCCACGACAAAGGCCGTCGGCGCGTTCACCCCCTCGACCACCGTGTTCGGATCGCCCGAATGGTTGGTGAACCGGTCCGCGTCGCCCGAAAGCACCAGTTCGTCCGACTCGGGGAAATACTCGCAGTAGTGCTCGAGATACTCCCGCACATGCGCCGGAAAGCGCGGCAGTTCGGCGCCCGGGATGATCCGGTCGATCGCCGGATCGTAGGCCCAGATGCGCGTTCCCGCGGCAATCGGCTCGGCGGCGAAGACGCCGAACCCGTGGATCGGGCTGGCATTCAGGGTGGTGCGGACGAGAAGCATGGACAGGATCCCCCGGCAGGCGGTCCCTGTCAGGTTGCGCCGCCCGGTCGGGAAATCAATGGGGGCGCAAACATTTCAACAACGGCTCAAATTTGCCTGGTTGGCCGGAACCCTGGGCGGCGTGAAACGGCCTACGCCATCCCACCGACAAAGCATCCAAAAGCAACGCGTCGCGCAACGCACCTGTCGTACGCGGTGCATTGTCCGCAACATTCCGGGTCCACTTTCGGAACTTCGTAACCGACTCACCCCAAAATGAAGGGTGGTCGGGAGGGGGAACACCGGCGCGACCGTGGGAACGCTCTCTCCGGCCGTTCGTCCCGACCCCCTTGCCCCGCTCAGCCGCCCGTACCCTTCTTCGCCTCGGTCCGCAGGATCGACACGATCCGCCCCCAGCCATTGTCGGCATTGGAAACGTAGGTAATCTCGATCCGGTCCCCGGCGGCCAGGTTCAGCGGCATCGTCACGCTGGCGGGCAGATACCAGACCGTCCTGTCCGCCATCGCCAACCGCCCGGCGGCGGCGTCCCAGGTGGCGACGGTTCCAGTGGTGCTGTCGGCCAGCGCAGGCGTGGCCACGGCAAGAAGACACGCGGCAAGAGTGGCGCGCATTTCGATGTTCCTGAAAGAGGGGGTGGCCCTGGGGGACAATCCCTTGCGGCGGCCGTGCGGAGCCTCGCGCCTCGGCTGCGCGGAATCATGCCCGCGCGCCCCGAATCGCGCAAGGCCCGCCGTTGTCCGCGCGCAACCCCGTGCCGATCTCGCAGCCGAAACAAGGCGAGCCCGCCCCATGCAATGCCCCGTCGAGCGCACCGACCGGACGATGACCGAGCGCAGCAGGGTCGGGATCGACGACTGCCCGAAATGCCGCGGCGTCTGGCTCGACCGGGGCGAGTTCGACAAGATCGTCGAACGCGGTCCGGCCGAGGCCGCCGCCGCTTCCCGCACCGCTCCGCCGCCGACCCGGCGCCGGGATCGCCCGCGCGAGGCGTATCGCGACGAGCGCGACGAAGCCACGCGCTACGGCCGGCCCGACTGGAAGCGCCGCAAGGGCTTCCTTTCCGACATTTTCGACGTCGGCTGGCTCAGCCGCATTCCTTGTTCACCTTGGCAAAAAACGGATCCGCGCAGCGAGAGTTGCGCGGCATGTAGGCGCAGTCGATCTGGGTCGCGCGCGGAAAGGTCAGCCCGTCCAGCACCGCGCTCGGCCCGCACATCGCCGCCTTGCAGGACGCATCCGCATCCCCCACCAGCAGCCCCTGGTCCGCCGTCACCAGGATCTCCAGCCGGCAGTCATTGCCCAGAACCCGCCCGGCATACAGCCAGCCGTCCCCCGTCCAGGCCGCATCGCCGCCCGCAACGCACTTGTGCCCGGTCGGCCCCACGCTTTCCAGCCGCACCGCTGCCACGCCGTCCTCGCCGACGCTCATCCGCAGCGTGTTCAGCCCGTCGCGATAGCAATACTCCGCCGCCCCCGCCGTATAGGCCGGGCCCTTGACCCCCTCGCCCTTCTTCTTCGCCTTCTCCCTGCGCTCCGCCTCGGCCACGCCGCGCGCCTCGCAGGCCAGGTCCGACACCCGCCATCCCTCGCCGATGATGTCGTCGATCACCCAGAACCCGCCCTGGTCGCTGAATTGATAGGCCACCCGCGTCAGCTGGCCGAAGTTCGAAAACGACGCCGTCACGATCCGCCGCCCGCGCCGGTCCTCGGACGTGACCGTCAAGGTCCGGTCGATCTCGGTCGCGTCGAAATCCTGCGCCCCGACCTCCAGCCCGAAGTCGATGCAGCCCATCTGACCCGCCGCCGCATAGCTGTCCTCGGCCTCGTAGAACGCCACCATGCGGGGGGAGAAATACTGTGCCCGCCGCTCCGGCGCCGCGAGATAGGCCAGACCCTTCTCGGATCCGAGGCCGGTGAGCGAGGCATAGATCCACCGCACCATGTCCTCGGCACCGCCCTGCGCACGCGCAGGCGCGGCAAGGCTCAGCGCCAGCATCAGGGCCACCAGAAACCGCATCGCCAGACCCTCCGAAGGTTCCGGGACACTGTATCCCCGGATCGCCCCCGATCAAGCCCGCCCCGGACTTCCGCCACGCCCGCCGCGACGCGCTCGATGGCCGCTGCGTGAACCGGCACCCCCAGCGCCGCATCGGTCGACTCATGCCGCGCCGGTCTGCCGCTCGACTCCGCTGCCCCGGCCGGACCGCCTCTCAGCTGATCTCGAACCCGAGATGCTTCGCCACCGTGAAGATGTCCTTGTCGCC
>JAGRMP010000143.1:3880-4442 GCA_020441225.1 Maritimibacter sp.
CGGCCACACATGTTCATCACGATGATATGGTCCTTGGGCAGCGTCGGCGCGATCTTCATCACATGCGCCAGGGCGTGCGAGGGCTCCAGCGCCGGAATGATCCCCTCGAGCGTGCAGCACAACTGGAACGCCTCAAGGGCTTCCTGGTCGGTGATCGACACATACTCCGCCCGGCCCACGTCATGCAGCCAGGCGTGCTCCGGCCCGATCCCCGGATAATCCAGCCCCGCCGAGATCGAGAACCCTTCCAGGATCTGCCCATCGTCATCCTGGAGCAGATAGGTCCGGTTCCCGTGCAGGACGCCGGGCCGCCCGCCGGTCAGCGAGGCGCAATGCTCCATCCGGTGGTCCACCCCCTTGCCGCCGGCCTCCACCCCGATGATCTGCACGGAAGGGTCGTCGAGAAACGGGAAGAACAGCCCCATCGCGTTCGACCCGCCGCCGATGGCCGCGATCACCGTGTCGGGCAGGCGCCCGTCGCCCTCGGCCTCGGCCAGCTGCCAGCGCACCTCCTTGCCGATGATCGACTGGAAATCCCGCACCATCGCCGGATAGGGATGCG
>JAGRMP010000685.1 GCA_020441225.1 Maritimibacter sp.
AAGGGGCCGCAGGGCAAGGCACCGTTGGTCAAGTTCGCGGATCGCGGCCGGCTCCCGATCGAGTTGGTTCTCGGCGAAATGGAGAAAGCCAACTCCCTGACGTACGGCATTCGGCTCCCGCGTCTGGTCGTACTCGATCTCGACACAGACGATGACGACCTGTTGATCCTTCTGACCGATCGGTTCGGGATACCGCGTGTCCACGTTCGGACGCCCCGGGGTCACCATCTCTACTACGTCCTGGATGGTGGCATGCCCGAATTGCACGTCGAGGGCCTACGGGTCGACGTGAAGTCCGGCCCCAATTCCTACGTTGTCGGTCCCGGATCAATCCGTCCCACTGGTGAGACCTACGCCTACGCCTCGAACATCGTGCTCGGCGAAGCGGAATTGACGGTGCTCGCTGTCTCTGACCTTCAGCGTCGGGAGGATCAAGGGGTTCGGGAAACGGGTCAGGGCAAGATCCCGGTCGGCACCCGAAATAAGTACTTGTCGACGGTGGCCATCCAAACCGTATCGAATGTCGGAAGCGAGCAGGACCTCCTGAAGCACCTGCTGATCGAGCGTGACCGAAATTGCGAGGCCACCGGGACGTTCCCCGATAACGAGGTCAAGGCGATCGTCGCCTGGGCATGGAAGATGCGCTTGGCCAACCAGATCTTCGCGGGCCGGGCCTCGTCGTTTCGGGTGGATCGGACCGCTCTGGACAAACTTGTGGGCAAGCCCGGTGGGTCGGACGCAATTGCCCTCTATGTGACCCTCACGGATCAGCACGGCCATCGCCCTGGAAAAACCTTTGCCCTCATCCACGAGAGAATGCGGGACGCCGGCTGGACGGAGCTGTCTCGGCGTCGCTTTCTTGCGGCGCGGCGGATGCTGGAAGCCGAGGGGCTGTTGAAGCTGGCCAATCCCGCGATCCGCGCCGAACGCGCTGCGCAGTTCCAATTGATGAGTCCCGTCCCGGCTGGCGTTCAGAGGCTCCAGAAATGACCGCGATCCGCCAGTTCCACGCAACCGGTAACGCATTGTCCCCGGAGCTCATGACGCCGGCGGAACGCCGCGCCGAGCTGTGCCGCATTCTGGCGCTTGGGGTGACCCGGCTGCGGGTGCGGGATTTGGACCAACACTCTGGCACCAATGGAGAAATTCCGCTTCACAACTCGGCCGACCAGAGCGGTCATGCAACTCCCGTAAAGAGGAGCACCGCATGACCGACAGCATCCCAGCCCGCCTGATCGCGCTGAATTCCACCCCCACGCCGGAACTGAAAGCTAGTGGCGCGAACTATTCGATAGCGACCCGCCGCCGTTCAACCGCCGCCACCTTGTGAGCCGCCTTGCCTACCGGATCCAAGAGCTGGCCCACGGAGGGCTGAAACCCGAAACCGTCCGTCGGCTGGAGAAGATGGGCGAGGAGCTCGACGGCGGCGACCGTACGAAGAGCCGGGTCCGCGCCGACCAAGATCGCAAACCGATCGCAGGCACCCGGCTCATTCGCGAGTGGCAGGGCGTCGAGCACGTGGTCACCGTCACCGCCGACGGGTTCGACTGGCAGGGTCGGCCGTACAAGTCGCTGTC
>JAGRMP010000144.1 GCA_020441225.1 Maritimibacter sp.
CGAACCTACGACCAATTGATTAACAAGTCGACCAAAGAATACCGCCAATCAAAAGCTTGAGCTGACAGATTGAGAATCTATATTGTGAATGGGCAATCCTAACCGATTGAAAATAGGGCGCAAAACATGGTTCTCCGTGGTGAATTCGATTTTGAGACCAGAGCGAGCCTAAACTCCTAATTCGGCCTATGTTCGGCGACAGTGCGACCAGTATAAACGCGTCCTTTTTCGACTTTCTTCAGCACAGTCATTCATCCTATTGCGGCAGGCGACCGCTCCGCGGGCAAACTGGACATGAGAGATTTAGGCGGTGGATTCTGACCCTTCACGTTGATCCACTTCAAAGGCGCGCCGCGTACGTTCTGGTCACCAGCGATTATGGATGTGATTTGTTGCCATGTCAGCCGCTGTTGCCCCGGAAAACACCCGTCAATCTTTCGGCACCAACGGCGACTTGTCATCCCCATCAGGAATGCCGTCATTGTCGCTATCTGGGTCGACGACGTTGTCGAGCCCGTCATTATCGGCGTCGCCGGCCTCTTCCTTGCCATCCGGAATGCCGTCGCCGTCGCTGTCTTGATCGAGATGGTTCGCGATCCCGTCGCCATCGGCATCGCCCTGGATCTCGCGTTCGTCCGCGAGACCGTCGCGGTCGACATCCTCGTGCGACGGCAGATCGACCTCCACCACCTGGTCGGCGTCGACCGAACCAGCGCAGTCATCGCCGGCAAAATGCGCGCTCACGTGCCATGCGCCGCCCTCGACCACCGCGAGACCACCACGGAAACAGCCCTCGCGATCTGCCCGCACCCGCCGGTAGACGGGATTGCCCTCCGGATCGGCAAAGCGCAGCGCGATCCACCGCTGCCGCCCGATCGGCTCTACGCAGCCCGACACCGAGATGAAGCGGCAGGATTCTAGCGGCACGGCTTCGGCGGGGTCTATTTCGACCGGCAGGCGGCGCGGCTGGGTGAGATACCCGCCCCCCTCTTGCGGCAGCAGCCTGCACTTGGCCGTGCCGGTCGAGATCTTCATGCCTGTTTCACGCCTCAACCCGGCCGCGACGGTGGTGCCGCCGAGCAGCACCAGAGTGTCGCCGCGCGGGGTCCAGGCGGTCACGTGCAGATCCTCGTTGCTGCAGAGCTTGGCCTCGTCGTCCGGCTTGAAACGAAACGTCCCGACAAACGCCTGCCCGCCCTCCAGCAGCGCCTTGCGCGGCTCGATGCTGGCCTCCCATTCCTCAGGCACGCCGTCGGTGCGGAAGTAGACGAGCTTCGGCGCCTTGTCGCGGTGCAGGAAAGAAAACTCGTGGGTGACCTCCTTGTAGGGGCTCGCGGAGGTGGATTCGACGACATTGACATTCTGCTGGGCGTCGTTGTCGTGCGCCCAGGTGTCGTTGGTCAACCGCCGGAGCGACACACGCACGCAATTGTGCGGGTCCTCGGTGCCGTCCGGGATCCAGGTAAAAAACACGTCGCGGTGCTCGCCGGGCGGAATCTCGGCGATGAACCGGGTGGCCCGGAAGTCGAAGGCATCCTCGCCGCCGACGGTGTGCCAGGGCTCCGACATGTGGAACCGGACCTCGACATCATAAGCGGTGGCGGGTCCCGAGTTGAACACCCGGGCGTAGACGCGGTTTTCCTCGTCGGCGATGGCCGGCTCGGTCAGCGGGCCGGTCCCCGACAATTGCAGCGTGCCGTCGTAGCTGTCGTAGCCGCCGCCGTCGCGCTGGTTGTCGATCCAGATGCTCTCGCTGGTCCAGGCGGGGTTGCCCTGTTGCAGATAGACATTGAAATGCGAGACCGGTGGTGCGTAGTCCACCTCGACGGCGACCGCGTCGCCCCCCGGCTGGCTGGCGGCAAGCCGGACCTCAATCCCGGTGCCGGGCGGTGCAACGACCGCGCCGGGCAACAGCGGCGCGTCGGCGATCGTGGCGGTGCCGTCTGCCACGTCGGTGACGATGACCGGCGCCTCACCCTGGGGGATCAAATTGTTCGCATAGTAGACGATCGCGCCCGGCGCGGGAGCCGGATCCTCGCCCGTTGGCGCACGCGCCTCGACGTAGTAGAAATGGGTTTCGGTCTGCAGATTGGTCGCCGTCTCGCTCAGGCCGATGGCGATGCCTGCGACGTCGCCCGGCTGGGCCGCGGCCTGGGGCACCAGCGTGATCGGCGGTTCTCCAACGCGTGGGTTGTTCACGTGCGGACGCCCGATGAAGGTCACCTCTGCACCGGAGCCGGTGACCCAGCCGGCGATTTCCTTCGACCAGACCAAGGGCTGGACCGGGTTGTCGAGACTCGCCATCACGTCCCAACCCTCGGCAGTGTGCGGACCGCCGAAGTCGACCTGCTCGTGGATGTAGAGATCCTTGAGCCCGAACTGGTGCGAGATCCCGTGAGCATATTGCGCCATCACGTTGCCGGGCCCCTGAACCTGGACCGAGAGCCATCGCGTGTCGCCACCGACCACGTAGGGCCAGAGCCCGGTCGTGGCCCAATCGGCCTGGAACGCCGGGTCGTTGAGCACGATCACCACCCGGTCGATATCGTCGTCGGGCCCGCTGCCGGCGCCGTCGAGCAGATCGGGCTCGATTGCGAGCGCCTTGCCGAGCACCTCCTCAGCCATCTCGATCAGCAGCGAGCGATCCGGCGCCTGGTAGTAACTCAGCGGATGGTCGAGCGTGACCGGGCCGCGGTAGACCGGCGCCAGGCTGGCGGCGCCGTAGCTCGCCGCCCCGACCCAATCGTTCAATTCTGTCAGCCGTGTTTCAAGGATGTCGGGGTCGACCGGATCGGGGAGCGTCGGCACGTTGGCGCGCAGCACCAGAGTGTCCTGTTCGCCTTCCGGGAATGGCCCGCGGCGCACCTCGACCGTGCGCTCGGCGAAATTGTTCGAAACATTGGTACCGAAGGGTCCGGGGAAGGCCCAGGTCGGGTCTTCGACATGCACGAGCCGCGCCGCCAAGGTCAAGCGGTTGTCGCCGGCGGACGCCGTCTCGGGCGGCGGCGCGCGCCAGATGATCGGCCCGGCCAGGACCCGACCGTCGACCCCGTTCTGCTGCGGCGGGATATCGGGCAGCGCCAAAATATTGCCGGGCGTGTTCTCGGTGGGCGACGCCCAGTGCTGGAAGAATCCGTCCGCCGACCAATCGTCGGGAAACACCCTCGGCCCCGATGGGTCGGTCCAGTAGAACCGCACCGCCGCACCGGGCAGCGGGGTGGTGCCGCGATTGTGCACGGCGATGTAGACATAGGAATTGCGCCCGTAGCGCGTGTCCTGGAAGGCGAGCGCTTCGAGGCCGCCGGTGCCGACCGAGGCGAGATCGACATCCGGCGCATGCCGGATCAGGATGTCGGGCGACGAGGCGGTGATGAAATTGCCCGAGGGCTCAATGCCGGTGTCGCCGACATAGTCGCGCAGATAGCCGTCATGGCCGGGCAGGGCGCCGGCGCCGGTCCAGCTCAACAACCGCGCGCGGGCAATGTCGCTGACGACGATCTGCCCACCGGCTCCCACCGCGACCTGGCCCGGTGCGGACAGCACCGAGCGTCCGACGAGCCCGCGGATCGGGCTGCCGTCGGCGTCCAGCAGAGAAACCCGCCCGTTACGGGTATCGGCGACCAGCAGGCGTCCGTCGGCCAGCACCGCGACATCGCGGGGCGCGCGGAACTGACCGGCATGGGTGCCGAACCCACCGATCTCAGTGTCCTGGCCCGGGTCGGGGCCGAGCCGCAGCAGGCGGTGGTTGCCGGTATCGGCGAGCAGCACCGTGCCGTCGCTGTCGAGCGCGATCCCATATGGGTTGGACCAGGCCACGTCCTCGCGCCAGACCGTCCAATCCGGCGTCGCCGGGTCCTCGATCACGAGGATCCGGCTGTTGCCCGAATCCAGCAGGAAGATCCGGCCCGCGTCATCGATCTCGACGTCGCGCGGCCGATTGATCGCCGTGCCGTCGGCCTCCGCGTGCGGCTGGAAGGACGGATCGTGCTGGTAGCTGTCGGTCACCTCGTCATATTGGAACCGGAACAAGCCGCCGCCATCCGTGTCGACCACATAGACATGGCCCAGCGCATCGACTGCGACGGCTTGCGGGGCATTGAGTGCCTCAGACCGGGTGCGGTCGGAGACGAAGCCGAAATCCCGCCACCGCGCTGGCCCCGGCGGGGCGCTGACATCGGCAAAGTAGATGCGGTGATCGAGGGCATCGGTCACGAAGATCCGCGGGCCCGGGCCAGCGTGGCCGATGGCCACGCCGAAGGGCAGGGCGAAGACATCCGTTTCCGGCGCGGCCGGGCCGAACTCGGCATCCTGCGCGGCGGCAAACCCGGCAAGACAGTTCGTGCAAACCAGCAGCAGAGCTGCGATCCAGCCGTTTCGGCGCATGTCGGTCTCCACCCTTGTCTACTCCTGCGGCCCCATCGCCTTCCGCGCTGCCTCGAGCAGTCGGCGATAGGTCTTGGTGCCCGTGTCCGGCGCGCGGTCCAGTACCGCAGCCCACAGTGGGCGGCGGTGGCTGTCGTAGCGCGCGACGACCAGTTCGAGGCAAAACGCAAACGGGTCGAAGCCCACCGGGCGCCGCGGCTTGCCGGTCTCCGCAATCTGCCTCTCGGCCCTCTCGATCTCGTCGGCCAGCGCCCGGAGCGCGGCTTCGGAGGGCACGGCGCCGATGATCCGCAAGAACAGCCGCTGGCGACGGGCAAGGTCGCGCGAGGCTGGCGTGCCCCGTCCTGTCGTGGCCTCGAAGGCGATCCGTGCCGTGACGCGGGACGCCGGGTCTTCGTACCATGTGATCGCGCTCCAGGCGCGCTGCTCATGGTCGGGCGAGCTTCCCGGTGCGGCGGGACGCAGCAGGGCGTATTCCCAGGCGAGACGAAACTCCTTCGCGAGGTGCGCGTCGATGACCGGCGGCGCCTGCGCCCGGCGGTTGTCGCTCCCGACCAGCCCCTGCCAGTAGCGGTCGATCAGCACACCCAGCCGCTTGGGGTCCCTCTCGTGATCGAGGGCGAGCAGCGCGAGCCTGGGGCCGGCGCCCCGCGCTTCGGATTTCGTCACGTCGATGTCCAGATCCTTGACCGCCTGGGCAAGCGAAGCCATCGCGCGGTCGAAGGCCCTGGGCAGCGCGCGGCGTTCTTCGAGCGTGACGTCTGGGGCATAGGCGCGGGCGATGACGGCCAGCACCGCCTCGACCGCTTCGCCGGCCTCTCCCGGCAGTTCCGTCCGGTCTTGTGCCGAGGCCGTCGGCACGCCGATCAGGCACAGCACCATACAGGAGGCCAGAAGGGGGGCGAGCAGGCGTCTCATGGCAAGTTCATCCACCAATTCGCAGGCGGGATGCGGACCACGTTCGAACCGCAATGAACTTCGCCGAACTTGCGGTGGAACGTGTCCCAGTCGTCGACAAACAGACCGGGTCCATAGGCCAGCCCGGCCTCGATTTCGAACGGATCGATGCCGCCTGCATCGACTGGTCCGAAGGGTTTCGGATAGAAGACCTGCAATGGCGCAGGGACTGCGCTTTGCGGATTCATCGGCTGCATGTTAGCCAGGCCCGGGGTGTAGGCAAAGGCAGTACCCCCGGTGTCGAACTCGAGCAATGTGCCGAGAAACAGTACCGGGACTTGTCGGATGGTGATCGATGCGGCGATCTCAAAGGTCAGGAGATCGACGACATCGGCAATCAGGTCTTCGACCATGAACTCGTTGAAATCTATCAGATTCCGGTCCTGTAATACCTCTTCTACGGTGATGATCGCCGGAAACCCGTCCGAATAGCGGCCGCGGAACCAGAATTGGCTGTCCTCGACGAGTACGAAGCGGTCGCCGGGCTCGGGTGGCACCACCCAGGCACTGTGCGATTCGAAGCCTTCGTTCGCGTGGATCAGATGCCACATGGAGATTTCGTCGTCCGGTAACAGGGCCTCGCTTTCGGGCACCAACCCGGGCGGCAGATCCCAGACCATGTCGATGTCGACCCATCCATTGCCGCGGGCCGAAATATGCGCCACTTGCCCTCGCGCCTCCGAACCGCCGTCGGCCCAGATCCGCACATACTCCCACACGGTGGCGCCGGGCAGCGTGTGATTGATGCCGGTCTCGAGCCGGGTTGGCGACGCGCCCTGCACGGTGCCGTCTTGCGGCGGAGCGCCCTTGGCGAAAAGTACGCTGCGGCCGCGATCGGCCGGCGCGATATCGTCGAGAATTTCGAGGGCAAGGAGCGGGGAGGCGACCAGCAGCTCATCGGGCGAATTGGTGAAGCCGATCATCTCGTCCACATGGCCAACGTGCAGCCATTCGGTCGGCAGGGTGACGACGGGCTGCACTTCCTGCGCTTCGAGAAAATCGACCAGCGCCTCGGACATCGTGTCGCCGACGACGATGCGTCCGAGCGGGAACTCGGCGGACGGCGGCTGCACTTCCAGGTTGCCGCCGAAATCGCCGGGATTCACGCTGCCCGAAGGATGCAGGTTGTTGGCCAACTGGAACACCCCGGAGGTGCCGTTTAACAGCCGCCGCACCGGCCAGCCGGCCTGCCTGATGTCGGGGTCGCCGGCGTTGCCATAGGGCATGCGCAGTATGGTATGCACCGGGCCCGCCGCCGGGCGCTGGGTATAGCCGATTTCGGCGTGGTCCTGGAACCACTGGTTCGTCCGCTCGAACGACTCCTGCAATTGCAGGCTCTGGTCGAGACCGGCGGTCCCCGGACCGGCGCCGTTGAGAAACCGCCAATTGCCCGACTCGGCCCATATCTGGCTCGAGGGCTGGGCGTGCGAGATCATCATCCAGGGCGCGACCTTCAGCCGGACATCGTCAGACCACACCTCGGCGCCGTCGGCGTCGCGAAGCTCTAGCGAAAGGTCGATTTCGCCGTCGAAAGCGATTGGCGGCGGGCCATCCGGAAAACGGAAGAACATGCCCTCGACGCCGATGGTGCGTGCGTCCACCTGCGGGCCGGTGCCGCCGGTCGGATCCCAGAACCTGCCGGTCGTGTAATCGACCCAGCCCGACACCTCTTCTTCCGTGGGCGCCGGGTCGCCGCCCGCGGTCGGCCTGTCGCCGATCGTACCGAGGATCGCCGTCTCGCCGTCGGCAATGCGTTCGAACAAATGGATCGACTGCGCATCCTCGCGCTCGGCGAGGACCAGGTGCAGGCTGAACCCGGCGGGCAATGGCGCGCCGGGCGCGTGCACGACCAGCGGGGTGATATCGTCGACGTCATCGGGATGGCCGATGGAGCGGTCTTCGCGGGTCGGCTGCCCCTGGTGGTCGACATGGATCGTGTCTGAAATCGGGTCCGACGTAGGCGTTCCGTCGCTGGTCCGCCCCTCGTCAGCGTCGAGGTTCACCGTGAAAAAGGCTCCGCTCGCGGCATTCCAGGTGTCTTCGCCCGCCTCGTCATCGGGGCCGATCGTTCCGTCCCGGTCGGTATCGACGTCGAGATCGATCTGCAGGATGGCGAGCTCGGACTTCGGGCTGGTGCCCAGCACCGCGCCGCCACGCCGGGTCTGCAACTCGATCTGGTAGGTGCCGGCTGCGATCAGCCCGACATCGGTTTGGCCGTCCCAGGAGATCGTGCCGAAGTCAGCCGCCGGCAGCGTCGCCTCATGCACGATGTCGTCGTCTTGGTCGTAAAGCCTCCAGACCAGCGTATCGTATTCCGCCCCGCCGGTGATCTCATAGCTCAAATCGAGCCGGTCCTGGCCGGCGGCGAGCTTCTCGCGGACCGCCCAGTCGTCGCTCGGGGCAGTCAGTACCGGATCGGCCACCGACAGGATGATCGCGTTGGGTTCCAGGGCAACGGCAACTGCCTGCGAGTGTGCCAGCCCAAACATCGTCACCCTCAGATCATAGTAGCCAGGGTCCACCGGTTGCGCGTTGTTGTCGAGCCCGTCCCAGTAGAAGGTCGGGAAACTGTTGCGCTGCGGCGGGAGCGGATTGGGCTCAAAGATCGTGCGCACCGGCGTGGCGCTGGCTTGGGAAAAGATGTCGAGTCTCGCGACCACGCCCTCCAGCGACTCGGGGTCGTCGTAAAGGGCCGCGTTGAGGTGATAATGCACCACCACGTCGAGCGGATGGGCGCTGGCTTCCAGCGGATAGGCGGTGTTCGGGTAGTCGATGCAGATCGGCTGCGGGCAATTTCCGATCTCGATCACCGCGAGAGCGTTATCGCTCTGCGCCGGCTGATCGTCGTCGGTCACCCCGAGCTGCAGAAACCACCGCCCGTTGCACAACAGATCGATAGACGTGCCGGCAGGATACAGCAGGAAACCCGGCCCGATCCCGGACGCCGGGAAATCGGTGCAATCCTGTGGCGCCGCCAAGACCTGCCAGTTGTAGCTGGTGATCCCGAGCCCCGGTGCCAGAGCCTCGCCGGTAAGCAGGTTATCGACATCGAAGCTCCAGCCGCCGCTGACGCCCACATCCGTCAGCACCAGTCCGGACGGGTCGGTCGTGTGGCGGGCACTGAACGGGTCGGTCAAGGCCACCGGCGGGGTCTGCGGCTCGACCATGGTGATCGTGTGATGGGCCTGAGCCGAATTGCCCTCGCCGTCTTCAATCTGAAGCGCGAAGGTCCAGTCGCCGGGCGTGAGGACCAGGTTCGGGATCTCCAGGGTCTCTCCGAAGGCGTCGAGGCCGAGCGCATCGTCGACCCGCCCGGTGATGTAGGAGTCCGGCGCATCCACCGGAATGTCGGTCAGCGACCAGGCATAGGAGGTGATGCCGTCGGAGATGTACTCGACTGGCGCGTTGTCGATCCGGCTGTGGCACCGGGTCGGATCGTTTTCACAGCGGCTGTCGGGATCCTCCGAGCCGGACCCATCGAGCACGACGGGACCGGAGAACAGATCGGCGGTCGTCGGGCCGGAGATATCCGCAGTGGGCAGGCCATCCACCAGCACATGGATCGTATCCTCCACCTCTTCGGTGAAAGGCGCAGGCTCGTCGTCGGTCACGGTGAGGCGGAACACGTAGGTGCCGGCCTCGGTGTCGTCGGTCGAAAACGACAGCACCGCGTCGGAGCCCACGCCGGACTGGGCGCCGGGGTTGGCGCCATCCGGTGCCTGCACGATGTCCCACGAAAAGCTCAGCCCGCCGCCGTCGGCATCGTCCGGGTCGTTGAGATCCAAAGTCTCGACGACGAGTTGACTGCCGACGTCTATCTCCTGCGCACCGTCCAGATCGATTGTCGGCGGCAAGTTGTTGACCCGCACCGTGACCGTCTCGTCGACGGACAGTTGCTCGTTGTCGGTTGCGGTGACCGTGACGGTCCAGTCGCCGATATCGCCTTCGACCGTCTCGAATTCGACGTCATGTCCGTTGAACGACTGGCCTGGATCATACTGTCCGTTCACCGGCGAGGCATCGACAACCCACCGGTGCGAAATCGGCCCACCGTCGATATCGTCTTCCGGCTCTGCGCTCAGGACAAAGTCCTGCAAAACGTCGATGTCGCCGCCGCTAACCGAGATCGTCGGTGGACTGCCGCGCACCTGGAATGTGGTAAATGTGGTATCGGTCGCCCCATCCGCGTCGGTCACGGTGAGCTCGACGCTCCATTGGACATCGGGAAGTTGGCTGTCATCGAAGTCGTGGTCGAATTCTGCACTGCTGCGGGTGAAGGACGTACCGTCGGGTCGGGTTACGCGCCACGCGTAGTCCAGATCCGTCGCGGTGGTCTCGGTATCACTCGATCCGCGCCCGTCGAAAGCGATAGACGTGTTGCCGGCCGCCACATCGAGCTGAAGCACGGCTGGCGAGAGCGCGATGTCGGCGTTTGGCGCGTAGTTGGCACAGGCCAAAGCGACGATCTCGGCGACCAAGCCGTTCAACTCGTTGGGCGTTGCATCCACGGCCAGGACGTCGCGGCCATTGGCCTGCGCGATCTGTTCGACCGCGACCAGGTCCGAGTTCGCGCTGCCGCCGATATGGACGAGCCGCCCGATGGCGCCCGTGGGAAACGCGGCCGCGGCCGTGATCGGCGTGTGCTGCAAGGGATTGTCCGGGTGCGGTGCGTGCATCCCATCTGTCACCAGTACCATCAATCGCGTGTTGGACTGCGGACGGGTCGACAGCGTGCTACCCGCAATTGCGACGGCATTGTAAAGCGCGGTACCGTCGGGGAAGCAAGTGAGTTGCGGCGCCGTCAATTGGCTGACGACGCTGGCGGGGTTGCTGCTCCAATTCGTGATTGCAGAGGTGCCGCCACAGAACTTGTAGGCGCGCGCCTCGTCGATCGCGCCTGCTGCAAGAAGTTGAGATACCAGCGCGTTGAAAAAGTCACGGGCCGGTTCGAGGTAGCCCATATTGGACATGCTCGAAGAAAGATCGAGAGCGAAGGATGCCGAGGTATCGCGCCATTCCGCACAAGTCTGCGCCTGCGTTCCCGTCGCCCCAATACCCAAACAGGCCACGAACAGGGTCTGGATGATGCGGCGGAGTCTGGCCATTGCGCCACTTCCTTCGCCCCCGTTTGAGGACGATCAGTTGAATTGAATCTCGAAGGTAACGCTGGAAATGGAGCGCGGTCCACCGCGAGAAACGAAGAAAGACTTTGAGAAATACTAATTGAACGCGGTCCCGGGCGTCAACTTTTGAGCGATAGGCTGTCGTGCCCTCGCCAGTCCAGTTTGTTCCCGCGGCCCATTCCTGCCACGGCGCTGGTCACG
This sequence comes from Maritimibacter sp., assembly GCA_020441225.1. The sequence continues at coordinate 10,665 of JAGRMP010000144.1, forward strand.
TGGCTCGCCGTACGGGGGCCTGCGACATGAGCGCGACACGACCGCGGTCGGTCAATGACCGGGATACGGTACCCGCTACCAAAGGCCCTTTTCGGGCGCGGAGCGGTAGACCGACACGCGCTGAATCAATATGCGCTAGCCAGGATTTACGTTGAGAGATCACTGCCGTCGCGTCGCAAAACAAGCGCTTCGTGCGGGACTTCCTTCGCATGGCAAAACATGGCCATTCACCAGGATTCCGCCCGGAAATATGAGCCTAAACTGAGCCCAGGAACGACAAAGGCCTCAGCGATTTCTCGCTAAGGCCTTGGTTTTGTTGGCTCCGGCGGTAGGGATCGAACCTACGACCAATTGATTAACAGTCAACTGCTCTACCGCTGAGCTACGCCGGAACACAGCGCGGCATTTACCAACCCGGGCCGGAGCGCGCAAGGGGGTTTGCGGGTTTTTTCACCCGACCCTTTCGAACCGCGCCTCGGGGCTCAGCTCCGGCCGCGCCCGGACCAGGCCGCGGCTGTCGAGGTCGATCAACTGGGCGAAGACGTTGCGCGCGGCCGCCGGCCACAACTGCCGCGCCGTATCGGCATAGATCGCCCCGACCAGCGCCGGGACGGTCGCGGGTCCCGCCGCCAAAGCCTCCATCACCTGCGCCTCGCGTTCCCGCCGGTGTGCCACCAGCCAGGCGAGCCGCGCGCCCGGGTCCGCGATCGCCGCCCCATGTGCCGGCAGATACAGCCGGTCGCGGCGCAGCGCCAGGCGCGCGCAGGAAGCGAGAAAAGCGGTGAGGTCGCCGTCGGGCGGCGAGATCAGGGTCGAGGCCCAGCCCATCACGTGATCGCCGGTGAACAATGTATCGCCAAGCGCAAAGCTCAGATGCCCGGCGAAATGGCCCGGTGTCCACACGACCTCGAGCGAGAGCCCGTCGCCGAGGTCCAGCCTGTCGCCGTCGCCGATCCGCTCGTCGGGGGCGAAAGCCCGGTCCACGCCTTCGCCGCCCCCCGCAAGCCCGCGCGCCACCAGCGCCGCCATCACCGGACTGCGCCCCGCGTCCGGCGGACCGAAGCCGAGGACCGGCGCACCGGTGGCCTCGGCGAGCGGCCGGGCGAGGGCGGAATGGTCGAGATGGGCATGGGTGACCAGGATCCGCGCGATCCGTTCGCCCCGGTCGAGCCCGTCCAGAAGCGCCCGCATATGGGCGGGGTCCGCCGGGCCGGGGTCGATCACCGTGACATCGCCGGTGCCGACCGCAAAGGTGTTGGTCCCCCAGTACGTCATCGGCGAGGGGTTGGGCGCCAGGATCCGGCGAATGCCGGGCGCAATCCGGTCCATCACGCCCGCAGGCGGCGCGGTCTCGTCGGGAGCGCTGGGGGAAGGATCGGTCGACATGGGGGCCACAAGAGCCCGTCGCCCGGCCGATGGCAAGCCCACTTGCGCCGCCGGGCGGGCAGGGCCATCCTCGCCGCGACCCGCCCCGGCCAGGAGAGCCAGATGTCCCGCCGCCCCCGCCGCGACCGCGCCGCCGAGACGCCGCCCGTGGCGGATGCCTTCCATCTCGCCGCGTCCCCCGCCGCGCCCACGGACCCGGAGGCGGCGCAGGCGGCAATCCTCGACCGCGCCTTCAGGCTTCTCGAAACCCACGGCGTCGCGGTGGTCCACCCGGCCGCCCACGATGCGCTGAAACACGCGGGCGCGACCGAGGGCACCCCCACCGCCCGGCTCCGCTTCCCCCGCGCCCTCGTCGCCGAAGCGCTGGCGGCCACGCCGAAATCCGTCCTGCTCGCAGGCAAGACACCCGCCCGCGACGTGACGCTGCCCCGCGCCGACAGGGGCTTCGTGATGCGCACCGGCACCGGCGCGCACGGCTTCCTCGATGTCGAGACCCAGGCCTTCCGCAACCTCGACATCACCGATGTCGGCACCATCGCCCGGGTGGCGAACGGGCTCGACCAGGTCGGCTTCATCGCCCATCCGTTCTCCTACGGCGTGCCCGAGCTCACCTCCGACATCCACGGGGTCGGCGAGCTTATCACCCGGACCGACAAGCATATCTGGCTCCAGCCCTACAACGTGGAAAACGTCGATTATCTCGTCGCCATCGCCGAGGCCGCGGGCTCCACCCGGGCGCGGCCCATCGCCTCGATGATCGTCTGCTCCTTCACGCCGCTCGAATTCAAGGTGATGGATGTCGAGGCGCTGATCCGGGCGGGCAGGGCGGGGCTGCCGGTCCATGCCTGTTCGCTGCCGTCCGCCGGCGGCACCGCGCCGCTTTCGGTCGCGGGCAATGTGCTGATGGCGGTCACCGAAATCCTCGCCATGGTCACCATGGCCCATATCCTCGCCCCCGGCACGCCGGTCATCGCCACGCCGCTCATGTTCACCCTCGACATGGCCACCGGCCAGGCGCTGCACGCCTGTCCCGAAAGCCTGCAGGCCAAGGCGCTCGCCGTGGGCGTGCTGAAACGCCTCGGGCTGCTCACCCACACCTACGGCATGGGGTCGGACACGCCCGACAGCGACCGCCAGTCGATGGCCGAACGCACTGCGCTGGGTGTGACCGTGGCGCGGGCCGGAGCCGATATCCTCGGCGGCGTCGGCCAGCTCCAGACCGCGACCCTGTTCTGCCCGGTGCAGGCCGTCCTCGACGATGAGCTTGGCGCCTATCTGCGCGCCCTCGTCCGCCCGCCCGTGGTGGACGCCGCGGCTTTCAACTGGGACGAGCTTTCGCAGATCGGGATCGGCGGACATTTCCTCGCCTCCGACCAGACGCTGGCGCTCTGCCGCAGCCAATACCGCCCCAGGCTGTTCCGCCGCGACCGCCGCGACGATTACGACAAGTCCGGGCGTTCCGGCGCCTGGGAGGCGGCGCGCGACCGGGCGCGGGCGCTCGTTGCCGCCGATCTGCCGCCCGGCCTGCCCGACGAAACCGCCCGCGCCGAGATCGCCCGCCTGCGCGCCCGCGCCGACGAAGAGATCGCCGCCAAACAGCGCGTCGCCGGGCGGCGCGCGGTGATCTGAGCCCCAGGGGCGGGAGCGCGGGCGGGAGCGCGGGCGGAGGGCGCGACGGGGCAGGGCGCGCCGACTCGGTCCCAGCCCCCGCAACGCCCCCCCGCGTCCTTCCGCCGCGGTCCCTGTCACACCGGTGTCATTGCCCCGGGGCAGGGTGGGCGCACGCCACGGGAGATCCCTCGCATGCCCCGCCTCCGCGCGCCTGTCCTGATCCTGTCGCTCGCCCTCGCGGTCCAGGCCGCCCCGCTGCGGGCCGAAGACGCCACCCCCGGCGACCCGGACTTCGGCGAAGAACTCTTCGCCTCGCTCTGCATCGCCTGCCACCACCAGGACGCGCAAGGCGACGACCGCGCCCCCGACATCCGCGGCGCGCCCATCCCCGCGATCAGACGCGGAACGTCGGGCATGGATTCGATGCAGGATTTCCAGTTCGACGCCCAGGATATCGCCGACATCCACGCCTACCTCGCCACCCTGGTCGAGTAGCGCCCGCGCCCCCCCCAACCCGCACCCCCACCCGCACTCGACCCGCCCCGATACGCGCCGCCGCCCCGCCGACGCCGCCCCCCGGCTCCTTTTTCTTGGCCGAAATACTCAAAAAAACCGGCCCGTGCCGCCGGCCCGCCGCCCGCCGCTCTCGCGCGCCCCCAGCGGCAGGTCCCAAACCCTTTCACCGGGGCGCAATGACTGAGCAAACCGCCATCGTCCCCCTCGCATAGGAAAAGGGGCGACCCCTCGGCCGCCCCTTCCCAAATCGACACAGTGTACCGCTTACATCGCAGCCGGTTTCCACAGCCACAGGGCGTTGTTCTCGTGCAGACCGGTATCCTCGCCGATCACCACGTCGCCGTTCGGCAGCGGCAGCACGTTGTCGGGGTTGGCGATGGACGCGAGGTCGCAGGCGTTGGTCTCGGCCGCCGCGTCAAAGGCACCGCCCGCGACCACCGGGTTCATCGCGGTGATGTTGTAGGCGTCGTCGAACGGCATCTGGTAGACCACGCCGCATTTGTTCTCGGCCACCTGCACGTCGCCGTCGGTGTCGGCCATGCCCTTGGCCACTTCGGACATCGCCATGTAGGCGTAAGCGTGCCCCGCCGCGATGGCCTCGGCGTTGATGTTCACGCCTTCCATCTTGCGAAACTCCGCGGTCGCGCCCTTCGCCGCCGCCGCCTTGCGGCTTTCGAGGAAGGCGACGCGGTTGTCGGCGGCTTCGCCGGCCGCCCAGGCGGCCACTTCGGCGTCGGAGATGTACGAGGTCTCGCCCTCGACATAGGCCGACTGGTCGATCCCGTCGTACTCCGCGACCCAGGCCTCGATCTCGCCGTCCGTCCCGTGCGCGAGCTCGACCCAGTCCACGTCGAACCCGGCCTCACCCGCGGCGGTGCCGGCGGGGGCGCGCTGGGTCATCTTCGCGGCATAGAGCGTGCCCGCCGAGAGATCGCCCGCGGTGTCGGCGACGAACTTGAAGAACACCACGTTGGTGCCGTCGTCCGACAGATAGACCGTCTTCTGGTCCGGCATCACCACCGAGTTCTCGTGGCTGTAGCGGCCCATCGAGAAATGCTTCACCGGTACGGCCGCGCCCGCCGGGTCGGTGATTTCGACAATGAACCCGTAGCGGTAGGGGTTCGGGTAGAAGCCGAGGTAGCCTTCCAGCCCGGCGACGTCGTCGATGTATTCGTAGCCCGGGTTGTTCCAGTCGTTGGTGTCGTCGAAATAGAGCTCTTCCGACGTCAGCGGCGTGCCCCAGGGGCTCAGCGTGCCGAAGCAGTTCACCCAGGTGCCCTGCACCGCGGCGAAGTCCAGCATCATCGCGTCGCTCTCATCGACGGTCCAGGTGCCGTCCTCGGCACGCGACATCTTCACACGGGACATGCCGCCGGGGCGGTTTTCCCAGTTGGTGAACAGATAGCCGGCCGCGTCGCCGGTCGGGACGAAGGCGTTGAAATCGGGGTCGTTCGAGGTGAACTCGACGCCGTCCTTGCCCTTGATCGAGCCGATCACCCCGAAATCGCCCTGCTGGATCAGGATCTGGTAGTCGCCGAGCGAGGTCTTGATCACCTTCATGTCGTCGCCTTCCGGCACCGGGTGCTCGCCGGCCGAGAAATCGGCATTGGCCACCACGCCGACGGTGGCCTTGGAAAAGGCGGTGTCGAGCGTGTCGTCGGGGTGCTGGACGTTGAAGAACAGGTCCGAGCCTTCGAGGAACAGGCCGGTGATTTCGCCGCCGACGGGCACGGTAGCGATGCGGGTGAGCTCCTGCGCAAAGGCCGGCGCGGTCAGCGCGGTCGTGGCGAGAATCACGGAGATCAGGGAGTTTTTCATAGGATCCTTCCGGGGATTTGGACTGTCTGCGCGCCGGATCCTAGGGTTCGGGCGTAACCGGTTTGTGGCGGGTTCGTAAACGCTTTGTGACGATTGGCGCCGGCGGGGCATGGCCCGCGGAAGCGGTCGGACCGGGGGCGGTAATTGACGTAGCGGCATTGTTGACTTTGCCGCGTCGCAGCATTAACCTTCGAACCATGGATGGGACGGAGCGATCCGGACCTCCATCAAAGCCCCCGGTGCCGGTCGAATCGACGATTGGCGCCGGGAAACGCGGATCACCGGATGCGAACGGCCACGTTGAAAAACGTGGCTTTTTTGTTGTCCGATGGCCGTGCGCGCCCCGCACGCCGCCGCACCGGTACCGTTTGCCGGACGCAGCCGCCCGTCGTCCCGCGCGGTCCGTGCCGCAGCGCAGCGCCCGTGCCTGCGCCGGGGGGCCGGGGGGCCGGGCAGCGCCTCGGGGGACCGGGTCCGCTCGACGGCGCCGAAGGACGGGCGCAGGGGAGATCTGGTAGGCCCGGAGGGACTCGAACCCCCAACCAAGGCGTTATGAGCGCCCTGCTCTAACCAATTGAGCTACAGGCCCACCAAGGCGTCTCGAATAGCACGATCCCAGCACCGGTCAAGCCGGGGCCAGCGGGGAGGCGGGCAGGGCGGCAGGCAGGGGGCCGCCAGAGCTCTGCGCGGCCTCCCCGCACTATATGGTTGTCTCGCAAGGGGCCGGAGACTAGAGAAGCCGCAGACGAACCCCGGGGGCGCACATGACCGAGAAAAAGAACGGGCTCACCTATGCCGACGCGGGCGTCGATATCGACGCCGGCAACGATCTCGTCGAGCGGATCAAACCCGCCGCCCGGCGCACCAACCGTCCGGGCGTGATGTCCGGCCTCGGCGGTTTCGGCGCGCTGTTCGACCTGAAAGCCGCCGGGTACAAAGACCCGGTTCTGGTCGCCGCGACCGACGGGGTGGGCACCAAGCTGCGCATCGCCATCGACACCGGCAATGTCGACACCATCGGCATCGACCTCGTCGCCATGTGCGTGAACGACCTGGTCTGCCAGGGGGCAGAGCCATTGTTTTTCCTAGACTATTTCGCGACCGGCAAGCTCGAGACCGAGGCCGCCGCGCGCATTGTCGAAGGCATCGCCGAGGGCTGCGTCCAGTCCCGCTGCGCGCTGATCGGCGGCGAAACGGCGGAAATGCCGGGCATGTATGCCGAGGGCGATTTCGACCTCGCGGGCTTCGCCGTGGGCGCGATGGAGCGCGGCGCGACGCTTCCGGCTGACGTGGCCGAAGGCGACGTTCTGCTCGGCCTCGCCTCGAACGGCGTCCATTCCAACGGCTATTCGCTGGTGCGCAAGCTGGTCGAAATCTCCGGTCTCGGCTGGGACGCCGACTGCCCCTGGCAGGACGGCACCCTCGGCGCGGCGCTGCTCGCGCCGACCCGGCTTTACGTGACCGCCGCGCTGGCCGCCATCGGGGCGGGCGGCGTCCATGCGCTCGCCCATATCACCGGCGGTGGCATCACCGAAAACCTGCCCCGGG
>JAGRMP010000145.1:0-1575 GCA_020441225.1 Maritimibacter sp.
GGTCAAGGACGACGGCGAGATCGAGATCGAGATCGCCCCGAGCGTCAAGATCCACGTGGTCAAGTCGGCCGTCTCCGCGGTGATGTCCAAGACCGAGCCGGCCGAAGGCTGATCCGGTCCGGCGGGCGATCCGACCGGTCGCCGCGCCGCCGGGCACCCGAGCCCCCATCGGGCCCGTTCCGGCGGCAGACACAGAACCCAGAACGCGGTCCGCGCCGCATGATCCCGGGAGTTTCCCATGTTGCATTATCCCCTCTGGCGACGGATCGTGGTGATCGGTCTGGTGGTGCTGGGCCTGGTCTATGCCACACCCAACTTGTTCTACCCCCGGGTCGAGGCACATAACGACGCTGTCGCCGAGATTGAGGCGATGGGGGCGACGCCCGAGCGCGAAGCGGCGGTCGCGGCCTGGCCCTCGTTCCTGCCGTCCGCGCTGGTGAACCTCGGGCTCGATCTGCGCGGCGGCGCGCAGCTGCTCGCCGAGGTCAGGGTCGAGGACGTCTACGCCCACCGCATGGATGCGCTCTGGCCCGAGGTGCGCGATGCGCTGCGCGACAAGCGCGACCAGGTCGGCGCGATCCGCCGGATCGAAGCGCCCGACGGACAGCTCCAGGTACGGATCGAGAACCCGGACGGCATGGCCGTGGCGCTCGAAGCGGTGAACGGGCTCGCCTCCAACGTGGTCAGCCTGACCGGGATCGGCTCCAAGGATATCGACGTTGCCGGGCAGGGCGACACGCTCACGGTGCAGCTCTCCGAGGCTGAAAAGCTCGCCACGGATGATCGCACGATCCAGCAGTCGCTCGAGATCATCCGCCGCCGGGTCGACGAGGTCGGCACCCGCGAACCCTCGATCACCCGCCAGGGCGAACGGCGGATCCTGATCCAGGTGCCGGGCCTCGGTTCGGCCGACGAGCTCAAGGCGCTGATCGGGACAACGGCGCAGCTCACCTTCCAGCCGGTGATCAGCCGCACCACCGACGCCAATGCCGCTGTCGGCGCCCGCCAGGAAGTGCTTCCGGCGCTCGACGAGGAGGGGGTGTACTACGTTCTCGACGCGACCCCGGTGGTCACCGGCGAGGAACTGACCAACGCCCAGCCGAGCTTCGACCAGAACGGCCGGCCGGCGGTGAGCTTTCACTTCAACGTCTCGGGCGCGCGCAAGTTCGGCGAATACACCGCCGCCAATGTCGGCTCGCCTTTCGCCATCGTCCTCGACAGCGAGGTGATCTCGGCGCCGCGGATCAACGAGGCGATCCCGGGGGGCTCGGGCATCATCACCGGCAATTTCACCGTCGAGGAATCGACCGAGCTTGCGATCCTACTGCGCGCGGGCGCGCTGCCGGCCGAGATGACCTTCCTCGAAGAACGCACCATCGGTCCGGAACTGGGCGCCGACAGTATCGAAGCGGGCAAGATCGCCTCGCTCGTCGCCTTCGCCGCGGTGCTGATCTTCATGGCGCTCAGCTACGGCTGGTTCGGCATCGTCGCCAATATCGCGCTGATCCTCAACGTCGGCATGGTCTTCGGCCTGCTCTCGGCGATCGGCGCGACGCTGACCCTGCCGGGCATCGC
>JAGRMP010000145.1:1612-6500 GCA_020441225.1 Maritimibacter sp.
GCCAACGTGCTGATCTTCGAGCGGATCCGCGAGGAGCTCAAGGCGGGCAGGGGGCCCGCGCGCGCCATCGAGCTCGGCTACGAAAAGGCGCTCTCGGCGATCATCGACGCCAACATCACCACGGTCATCACCGCCGCGATCCTGTTCATCATGGGGTCTGGGCCGGTGAAGGGCTTCGCCGTCACCCTGTTCTTCGGCATCATCACCAGCGTCTTCGCTGCGATCTATGTCACCCGCCTGCTCCTGGTGATGTGGTTCGAACGTCGCCGCCCGAAAACCATAACGGTCTGAGAGGTCGACCATGCGTCTGAAACTGGTTCCCGACGATACCAAATGGGATTTCTTCGGTCGGCTGCCGATCACGCTGGGGCTTTCGGGCCTGCTCGTCGTGATCTCGCTGGTGAGTTTCGTGGCCTTCGGCCTCAATTACGGGATCGACTTCCAGGGCGGCACCAAGATCCGCACCGAGTCGACCCAGGCGCTCGACGTCGGCATCTACCGCGACGCGCTGGCGCCGCTCGATCTGGGGGACGTGGCGATCACCCAGGTCTACGATCCCAATTTCCGCGCTGACCAGCATGTCGCCTCGATCCGGATCCAGTCGCAGGACGGCGACGAGGCGATCAGCCCCGAGACGGTGCAGGCGGTGGAAGACGCGCTGAGCGCGGTCGACCCGGCGGTGACCTTCGTCTCGGTCGAAAGTGTCGGGCCCAAGGTCTCGGGCGAGCTGATCTGGACCGCGGTCGAATCCGTGTTCGCCGCCATCGGGGCGGTGCTGGTCTACATCTGGCTCAGGTTCGAATGGCAGTTCGCCATCGGCGCGGTGGTGGCGCTGGTGCACGACGTGCTGATAACCGTGGGCGTGTTCTCGCTGTTCCAGATCCGCTTCGACCTGGCGATCATCGCGGCGTTGCTCACGATCGTCGGCTATTCGCTCAACGACACCGTGGTGGTGTTCGACCGGGTGCGCGAGAACCTGCGCCGGTTCAAGAAGATGGAGCTCAAGGACCTGCTCAACCTCTCGATCAACGAGACCATGAGCCGGACGGTGATGACTTCGGGCACCACGCTGCTCGCGCTTATCGCGCTTCTGGTGCTCGGCGGCGACGTGATCCGCGGCTTTGTCTTTGCGATGACCTTCGGCATCGTCATCGGCACCTATTCCTCGGTCTTCGTGGCCTCGGCGATCCTGTTGAAGCTCGGGGTCAAACGCGACTGGTCGAAGCCCGACGGCGAGGCCGGCACCCAGTTTGCCAACGTCGATGCCTGACATGGTCCAGGGTGTGCTGGCCACGCCCGGGCTCGTCTGGATCACCTTCACTTTTCTTGCCGCGGGCCTCGTGCGCGGATTCACCGGCTTCGGCACGGCATTGATCGTGATGCCGGTGGCGGCGATTTTTCTGCCCGTACCGGTGGCGATTGCGCTCGTCATGTTCGCCGGCATGTTCACCTGGCCCCTGATCGTGCCGCGCGCGATCCGCGAGGCCGACCGGGCCGAGGTGCTGGTGATGGCGTTCGCCGCCGTTGTTACGGCACCGCTCGGGGTCTGGCTGCTCACCTTTCTCGACCGGGAAGTGCTGCGCTGGGCGGTGTCTGTCGCGGCGGCGCTGACGCTCGCGGCGCTGGTGACCGGCTGGCGCTACCATGGCCGGGTGAGAGGCCCGGGGCTCGCCGCCATCGGCGGTGCGGCGGGGGTGCTCGGCGGCACCACCGGGCTGACCGGTCCGCCGGTGATTCTGTTCTACCTCGCGAGCACCCGGACCGCGGCGGTGATGCGGGCGAACACGATCCTGTTTCTCGCGCTTCTCGACATCGGCATCGTCGCCACCATGCTCCTGCGCGGGTTGATCGACTGGGAGACGCTGCCGCTGGCCGCCGCCATGGGTTTGCCCTACGGGACGGGGATTGCCGCGGGGCAGGGGTTCTTTCACCCCGATCTCGGCGTGCTCTACCGGCGCGTCGCCTATGTGGTGATCGCCGTCGCGATCCTGACCGGGCTGCCGCTGTTCGACTGAGCTGCTGGGCGCGCGTGGCGGCGATCAGCCGCGCCGCAGGATCAGCGTGCCTTTCGACATTTCCAGGTCGTGCCAGTCGCAACCTGCCGCGTCGAGCACCGCCCGCAGACCCGCCATGTTGCCGGGTTCGTCCAGGAGGAACAGAACTCCGCCCGGGCGCAGGTGAGCGACCAGCCGGGCGAGGGTCGCGTGGCGCGGCGCGGGGTCGAGCATGTGCAGCGTGCGGTCGAACAGGAGCGCGTCGAAATCCCCCTCCGGCGCGTAGGTGGTGATGTCGGCGGCGTGCCCGGAGATCGCGAGCCCCTCCGCTTCCCCGGCGGCGCAGAGATCGGCGATGCCTGCGGGCGAGAGATCCACCCCGACGACCCTATGCCCGAGGCGCGCGAGCGGCAGGGCGTCGCGCCCCTGGCCGCAGCCGACGTCGAGCACCCGCGCGGGCGGGGTGAGATGGGTTTCAAAGGCCGCGAGGAGAGCCTTGTTCGGTGCGCCGAGGGCGTTGGCCTCGGTGCGGTACAGTTTGTCGTAATCATATGCCATGCGCCCTTCATGGCGCAGCCCGGTCGGCAGAGTCCAAGTGAAATATTCCGTGATCGGCCGCCGCCGCCGGGGGCGCGGCCGTGTGACGCTTTTCAATGCCTCCCGGAACGGCTACCAAGCCCGCATGCAGGTTGAAGAGATCAGATACGACAATGCCCGCCCGGTCGACGGCTACGGCCCGGGGTTTTTCCGGGTCGACGGTGAGGTGCTGCGCGGTGCGGTGATCGTGACCGCAACCGAGGCCAGATGCTGGCAGGGGCCGGAGGATATGGGCGCACTGGTGGAACTTGCCGACCGGGTCGACGTGATCCTGTTCGGCTCCGGCGCGACCATGACCGGCGCCCCGCCGGAGCTGATCCGCGCGGTCGAGGCCGCCGGGATGGGGGTCGAGCCGATGGCGAGCCCCGTGGCCTGCCGGAGCTACAACATCCTGCTCGCCGAGGGCCGTCGCGTCGCCCTCGCGGCCCTGCCGGTGTAGCCCCCATGGAGCTGCGGGTGGAGGACCTCACGGTTGCGCGGGGCGGCGTCCCGGTGCTCGAAGGTCTGACCTTTGCGCTCACGGCCGGCGAAGTGCTGGTTCTGCGCGGGCCCAACGGCTCGGGCAAGACCACGCTCCTGCGCACGCTTGCCGGGCTGCAGCCGCCGCTCCGGGGCGCGATCAGCCTGCCGCCCGAGACCATCGCCTACGGCGCCCATGCGGACGGGTTGAAAGCGACGCTGACGGTGGCCGAGAATCTCGGCTTCTGGGCCTCGGTCCATGGCCTTGCCGATACCGGCGCGGCTGTGGCCAGTGCGCTCGACCATTTCAACCTGCGCGGGCTCGCGAACCGGGCCGCACAGAACCTGTCGGCCGGGCAGAAACGCCGCCTCGGGCTCGCGCGGCTCCTGGTCACCGGGCGGCCGATCTGGCTGCTCGACGAGCCCACCGTGAGCCTCGACACCGCCTCGGTCGGGCTGTTTGCCGACGCGGTGCAGGCCCATGTGGCCGCGGGCGGCGCGGCGCTCATCGCCACCCATATCGACCTTGGGCTCGAGGCGCGGGTCTTCGACGTCGGCCCCTACAAGGCCGATCCCAATGCCGCCGAGGGCCACCGCACGGCCTTCGACGAGGCGCTGATATGATTGCGCTGGTCCTGCGCGATCTGCGCCTCGCGATCCGGGCCGGCGGCGGCTTCGGCCTCGGGCTCGCGTTTTTCCTCATCGTCGTCACGCTGGTGCCCTTCGGTGTCGGGCCCGAGAGCGACATCCTCGCCCGGATCGCGCCTGGCATACTCTGGCTCGGCGCGCTTTTGGCCTGCCTGTTGTCGCTCGACAGGATCTTTCAGCTCGATTTCGAAGACGGCAGCCTCGACCTGCTCGCCACCGCGCCGATCCCGATGGAAGGTACGGTCGCGGTCAAGGCGCTGGCCCACTGGATCACGACCGGGCTGCCGCTGGTCCTGGCCGCACCGGCGCTCGGCGTGCTTCTGAACCTGCCCGCGCCCGGGCATCTGTGGGTTTTCATCACGCTCCTGCTCGGTACCCCGGCCCTCAGCATGATCGGGGCCTTCGGCGCCGCGCTGACTGTCGGTTTGAAGCGCGGCGGGCTGCTGCTGTCGCTCCTCGTGCTGCCGCTCTACGTGCCGACGCTGATCTTCGGCGCCGAGGCCGCGACCCGGGCGATCGACGGGTTTGACAACACAGCCCCCCTGATGATGCTCGCCGGGATCACGCTCGCCTCGATCGCGCTTCTGCCCTTTGCCGCCGCCGCTGCGCTGAGGATCAATCTCAGGTAGGCTGACCCCGCAACAATGTGAACCCGGCCGCTCTTGCCGGCGCCCCGCCCAGATCATAGGACAAGCCCATGTCAGCACCGAACCAACGCACCAGACAGGCCCGGGACAGCATCAACTGGATCTGGGAATGGGCGAACCCCGTGAAGTTCATGTGGTTCTCCGGACTGGTGTTGCCGTATCTCATCGGCCTGACCGCGCTGGTGATGGGCACGGGGCTGATCTGGGGCTTTTTCTTCACCCCGGAAGCGGAGAATTTCGGCTCCTCGGTCAAGATCATCTACGTCCACGTGCCCTCCGCCTTCATGGCGATCTCGGCCTGGTTCATGATGGTGGTCGCCTCGGTGATCTGGCTCATTCGCCGCCACCATGTCTCGGCGCTGGCCGCCAAGGCGGCGGCGCCGGTAGGCACCGTCTTCACCTTGATCGCGCTCGCGACCGGGGCGCTCTGGGGCCAGCCGATGTGGGGGCCCTGGTGGGCCTGGCACCCGCGGCTGACGGCCTTTCTGATCCTCTTCCTCTTCTACCTTTTCTCTATCGCCCTTCGGGGCACCGCCCCCCCTC
>JAGRMP010000146.1:0-5250 GCA_020441225.1 Maritimibacter sp.
CGCGCTGGACCGAGATCTACACCGAGAAAGGCTACATGCTGGCCGACCCGATGGTGTTCTGGGGCTTCGGCAACGATGGCACCGTCCGCTGGTCGGATATCGATCTGCCCGATCCGCATGGAATCCTCGCCCAGGCCGCCGAGTTCGGCCTGAAATACGGGGTCGCCGTCGCCCTCGGGCCGACTTCGTCGCGCACGATCGGCGGGTTTGCCCGGGAGGATCGCGAGTTTTCCGATGACGAGATCGCGGCGATTGCCGATATCGTGCGCGCCCTGCACGAGGCCTCGACCCCGCCCGAAGCGCTGACGCCCGCGCAACGCATGGCGCTGCGCCTCGTCGCCCGCGGCAACCGCTACGCCGAGGCCGCGGCGCTGCTCGGCATTTCCGAAAGCGCGCTCAAAGCCCGGCTGCGCTCGGCGCGCGAACGGCTGTTCGTGCGCACCACCGCCGAAGCGGTGCAGCGGGCGCAGGAATACAATCTGCTGTAGGCGATTTCGTCCTTCGAAATCGCCGAGGGGGCCCCCGAGGTATTTGCGGACCAGGGGAGAGGGGTGCTGGTGGCCGGTCCAAAGCGGCACTAGATTGTCTGCATGGCCGATCTCTTCGACCCCCTTCCCGGCGACACGCCCGCTCAAGCCAACGCACCGCGTCCGCTGGCCGACCGGCTGCGGCCGCAGGCGCTCTCCGAGGTGATCGGCCAGGACCAGGTGCTCGGCCCAGACGGCCCGCTCGGCACCATGCTTGCGGCCGGCTCGCTCGGCTCGCTGATCCTCTGGGGGCCGCCGGGCGTGGGCAAGACCACCATCGCAAGGCTGCTCGCACGCGAGACGAGCGCGCATTTCGTCCAGATCAGCGCGATTTTCTCCGGCGTGCCGGAGCTGCGCAAAGTCTTCGAGGCCGCCAAGCACCGCCGGTCCAACGGCGAAGCCACGCTGCTCTTCGTCGACGAGATCCACCGGTTCAACAAGGCCCAGCAGGACGGGTTCCTGCCGCATATGGAAGACGGCACCATCCTGCTCGTCGGCGCCACCACTGAAAACCCCTCCTTCGAGCTCAACGCCGCGCTCCTGTCCCGCGCCCAGGTGCTGGTGCTCAAACGGCTCGACGCCAGGGATCTCGAACGCCTGGCCCAGCGCGCGGAAAAGGAGCTCGGTCGCGCCCTGCCGCTCGACGGCCCCGCCCGCGATGCGCTGATCGAAATGGCCGACGGCGACGGCCGGGCGCTGCTCAATCTGATCGAACAGGTGGCGGCCTGGAAAGTGTCCGGGCCCCTAGACCGCGACCAGCTTTCGACCCGGCTGATGCGCCGCGCCGCGCGCTACGACAAGTCGGGCGACGAGCACTACAACCTGATCTCGGCGCTGCACAAATCCGTCCGCGGCTCCGACCCGGACGCGGCGCTCTATTGGTTCGCGCGGATGCTCGAAGGCGGCGAAGACCCGCGTTTCCTCGCCCGTCGCCTCACCCGGATGGCGGTCGAGGACATCGGCCTTGCCGACCCGCAGGCGAACGGGATCTGCCTCGACGCCTGGAACACCTACGAGCGGCTCGGCAGCCCCGAGGGCGAGCTGGCGCTGGCCCAGGCGGTGATCTACCTCGCCCTCGCGCCGAAATCCAACGCCGGCTACGCGGCCTACAAGGCGGCGCGGGCGGCAGCCAAAAAGACCGGCTCCGAGCCGCCGCCCAAGCACATCCTCAACGCGCCCACCAAGCTCATGGAAGAGCAGGGCTACGGCGATGGCTACCAATACGACCACGACGCCCAGGACGCCTTTTCGGGGCAGAACTACTTCCCCGACGGGATGAAGCGCGGGGTCTATTACCTGCCGGTCGAGCGCGGCTTCGAACGCGAGCTCAAGAAGCGGGTCGACTGGTTTGCCGGGCTGCGCGCCAAGCGCGGCAGTTGACATCGCCGCAATCCCGCCGCACGACACGCCCATGATCTTTACCCTTCTCTCCGTCGCCCTCGGGGGCGCAATCGGCGCTTCCTTTCGCTACCTCACCAACGTGGGCGTGATGCGGCTGGCCGGCCCCGGCTTTCCCTATGGCACCGTCGTTGCCAACATCCTCGGCTCCTTCCTCATGGGCGTGCTCGTGGTCACCCTCGCGCGGCGGGGCGGCATGGCCTACGCGCCCTTCCTGATGACCGGGGTGCTCGGGGGCTTCACCACCTTCTCGGCCTTCTCGCTCGACACGCTCACCCTGTTCGAACGCGGCGATATCGAACTCGCGGGGCTCTATGTCGGCGCCTCGGTGCTGCTCTCGCTCGCCGCCATCGCCCTCGGCGTCTATTTCGCGCGCGCGGTGGTGCCGGGATGAGCGGGGTCCAGACCCTCATTGTCGCCGCGGGCGAAGGCGACCAGCGGCTCGACCGCTGGTTTCGCCGGCAGTTCCCGCACGTGCCGCAGGGGCGGATCGAGAAGATGTGCCGCAAGGGCGAGATCCGGGTCGATGGCGGCCGGGTCAAGCCCGCGACCCGGCTGGAAGAGGGGCAGAAGGTGCGCATCCCGCCGCTGCCCGAGCCCGGCACCGCACCGGCGAAGCCCGCCGCCCCCCGCCTCTCCGACGTCGACGCGAAGATGATCCAGGATGCGGTGCTGTGGATGGACGACCACGTCATCGCGATCAACAAGCCCCCCGGCCTGCCCACCCAGGGCGGATCCGGCCAGGGCAACCGCCATGTCGACGGGCTCGCCGAGGCGCTGACATACGGGGCCGAGGACAAGCCGCGCCTCGTCCACCGGCTCGACAAGGACACCTCGGGCGTGCTGCTGCTCGCCCGCTCCCGGGGCGTGGCCAAGGCGCTCACCGACGCGATCCGCCACCGCGAGGCGCGCAAGATCTACTGGGCGCTCGTGGCCGGGGTGCCGACGCCCTATCTCGGCGAGATCAAGTATGGCCTCGTCAAGGCGCCGGGACGCGGCAAGGGCGGCGAGGGCGAGAAGATGCGCTGCATCCACCCCGCCGAAATCGCCACCACCGAAGGGGCGAAGCGCGCCCACACGCTCTACGCCACGCTCTACCGGGTCGCCTCGCGCGCGTCGTGGGTGGCGATGGAGCCGGTCACGGGGCGCACCCACCAGCTCCGCGCGCATATGGCCGAGATCGGCCATCCGATCGTCGGCGACGGCAAATACGGCGGGTCGGGCCAGGAAAACCTCGGCGACGGCTGGGGTGCGCAGCTCGGCGGCATCATCTCGAAAAAGCTGCACCTGCACGCGCGGTCGCTGACCTTCGCGCACCCGGTCACGGGCAAGCCGGTCACCGTCACCGCGCCGCTGCCGCCGCATATGGCGCAGAGCTGGGAAACGCTGGGCTGGACCGAGGACCTCGCCGCCGACGATCCTTTCGAGAGCCTGCACAAATGACCGAAACCCTGCCGGAGCTGAGCCTTGTCATTTTCGACATGGACGGCACGCTGGTCGACAGCGGGTCGTTGATCCTCGAGGTTTTCGCCCGCACCTTCGCCACCGTCGGCCACCCGGTGCCCGAGCCGCAGGACGTGCTCACGCTCCTCGGCCTGTCGCTGCCGGTGCTCATGGCCCGGCTGATGCCCGAGGCCGACGCGGCGACGCTGGCGCGCGCGGTCGCGGTGCACAAGGCGGGGTTCGTGGCGCTGCGCCAGGAGCGCGGGGCGGCGGCCGCGCCCCTGTTCGCGGGCGCCCGGGCCGAGATTGAGCGGCTCGCCGCGATCCCGGAAGTGCTGATCGGCGCCGCCACCGGCATGGCGCGGCGCGGGCTCGACCACGTGCTGGCGGTCCACGGATTCGAGCGCGCCTTCGTCACCCGCCAATGCGCCGACGGGCATCCGTCGAAACCGCATCCCTCGATGCTGGAAGCGGCGCTGGCCGAGACCGGGGTCGCGGCCGGGCGCGCGGTGATGATCGGCGACACGACCTATGACATGGAGATGGCGGCCAACGCGGGCATTGCCGGGATCGGCGTGAGCTGGGGGCACCACAGGCCGGCCGAATTGCTGGCGGCCGGAGCGCGGATCGTCGTCGAGGATTTCGCCGGCCTTGCGCGCGCTGTCGACAGCTTTCGGGAGGGCGGCAGATGAGCGATTGGGCGATGAAGCGGTTCTGGAAGGAAACCGGCGTCGCGCCGGGCGAGGGCGGCTGGACCGTCACCCTCGACGGCCGGCCGATCCGTACCCCCGCAAAGGCGCCGCTCGCGCTCCCGACCCGGGCCTATGCCGAGGCCTGCGCCGCCGAATGGGAGGCGCAACAGGGCGAGGTCCGGCCCGAGACCATGCCGCTCACCCGCTCCGCCAATGCCGCGATCGACAAGGTCGCAATCCAGTTCGACGAGGTCGCCGGGCTGATCGCGGCCTACGGTGAGACCGATCTGTTGTGCTACAGGGCCGAGGGGCCCGACAGCCTGGTCGCGCGCCAGGCCGCGGCCTGGGATCCGCTCCTCGACTGGGCGGCCGAAACGCTCGGCGCGCGGCTGGCGCCGACAGCGGGTATCGTCCACCGGCCCCAGGACCCCGACGCGCTCGCCCGCCTCGCCGCGGCGACCCGCGCCTTCGATCCGTTCGAACTGGCCGCCTTCCACGACCTCGTGGCGCTGTCGGGCTCGCTGGTGATCGGATTTGCCGCAGCCCGCGGTGCAGAACCGCCCGAAACGCTCTGGACCCTGTCCAGAATCGATGAGGACTGGCAGGCCGAACAGTGGGGAGAAGACGAGGAAGCGGCGGCGCAAGCGGCGCACAAAAAGCGGGCTTTCCTTTGCGCGGCGCATATATTTTCTCTACTCGCACGTGACTGAACGTCACACATTTTTTCTGCTCTGAAAAATCTTGAAACCGGGCATGGACTTAGGTGCGATGGTCGGAGGAACGCAGTCTTGACCGCACGAAAGGAATCCGCCCAAACTGCGGGCACGGAGACCTCAAAGCGCTTCGACAAAAACCCGGGCTTCGGACCGGGTAGCAAGCTGCCCCAATGCGGGCCGAAATCAGGAAGAGGATAACATGAAGAAAACGGTACTTCTCGGTGCCCTGACCGCCGCCGCATTTGCGGCCGGCGCTGCATCGGCAGCGACACTCGACGACGTGAAGGCCCGCGGAAAACTGAACTGCGGCATCAACACCGGACTGGTCGGGTTCGCGGCCCCGGACGCAAACGGGCGCTGGGAAGGGTTCGACGTGGCCGTCTGCCGTGCCGTCGCGGCGGCCGTTCTCGGCGACCAGGAAGCGGTCGACTTCGTCAACCTCACCGGCAAGACCCGCTTCACCGCGCTGGCCTC
>JAGRMP010000146.1:5419-9458 GCA_020441225.1 Maritimibacter sp.
CGGCACCACCACCGAGCTCAACCTCGCGGACTTCTTCCGCACCAACAACATGACCTACGAGCCGGTGCCGATCGAAACCGAGGCCGAAGCGCGCCAGCAGTACCTGGCCGGCGCCTGCGACACCTACACCACCGACGCCTCCGGCCTTGCCGCCGCGCGGGCTTCCTACGAGAACCCGGGCGATCACGTGATCCTGCCCGAGATCATCTCGAAAGAGCCGCTCGGCCCGCTGGTGCGCCACGGCGATCCGGAATGGGGCGACATCGCCCGCTGGACGCTCAACGCGCTGATCGCGGCGGAAGAGCTCGGCATCACCTCGGCCAATATCGACGAGATGCTGAACGGCACCGACAACCCGGAGATCAACCGGATCCTTGGCACCGAAGGCAACCTCGGCGAAATGCTCGGCCTCGATGCCGACTGGGCCGTCCGGGCGATCAAGGCCGGCGGCAACTACGGCGAGATCTTCGCCCGCTACCTCGGCGAGAGCACGCCGGTGGGCCTCGCCCGCGGCCTCAACGCACAATGGAAAGACGGCGGTCTGCTCTACGCGCCGCCCTTCCGCTAAGACGAGCCGGGCGTGGGGAGCGATCTCCACGCCCGCTTCATGTCGCACGAAACGAATAACAGACCTGGAGTGCGTGGGGCCGTGGGGGCTCTCATGGATACATCCGGGCAACGGGGACAGCCATGACGACACTGACCGACCCACCCAAGGGTGCGTTCCGCCTGTCGATGCTCATCCATGACAGCCGCTACCGATCGACGACGATCCAGATCGTCGCGCTCATCGGCTTTCTCACCCTGATCGGATGGCTCATCAACAACACGGCCCAGAACCTCGCCGACCTCGGTCGCAGTTTCAGCTTCGGCTTTCTCTTCGAGCCCGCCGGCTACGACATCAACCAGCGCCTGCTCGACTACAACAACCAGGACACGCACCTGCGCGCCTCGTTCCTGGGCGTGCTCAATACCCTGCTGGTCGCGATCCTCGGCTGTATCACCGCCACGGTCATCGGCGTCTTCGTGGGCGTGCTGCGGCTCTCGCCCAACTGGATCGTCGCCCGGCTGATGACGGTCTATGTCGAGATGTTCCGCAACGTGCCGGTTCTGCTCTGGATCGTCTTCGCCATGGCGATCCTGATCGAGACCCTGCCCTCGCCACGCGATTTCCGCGGTGACGATGCCGCCGCCAGCATGTCGCTCGGCGACAGCGTCGCCATCACCAACCGCGGCTTCTACGTGCCCGAACCGCTGTTCTCGCGCTCGCTCGGCGATATCCACCTGTTGGGCGCCTCGCCCCTGCGCTTCGATATCAGCCTCGACCTCGTCGCGCTCCTTGCCGTGCTGATCGCCGGCATCCTGACCGCGCGGCTGATCGCGCGCCGCGCCGACCGGATCCAGGCGGCCACCGGCGACCGTCCGCACACCCTGTGGTACGAGATCGCGGTGATCGTGCTGCCGGTGGCGATCCTCCTGGTGATCCTCGGCTTCCACCTCGGCTACCCCGCGCTCAAGGGCTTCAACTTCGACGGCGGCACCCATCTGCGCAACTCGCTGATCGCGCTCTGGCTGGCGCTGTCGCTCTACACCGCGTCCTTCATCGCCGAGATCGTCCGCGCCGGCATCCTCGCGATCTCCAAGGGCCAGACCGAGGCCGCCGCGGCGCTGGGCCTCAGACCGCGCCGGATCATGTCGCTGGTGATCCTGCCGCAGGCGCTCCGGGTCATCATCCCGCCCCTGATCTCGCAATATCTCAACCTCACCAAGAACTCGTCGCTGGCCATCGCGGTGGGCTACATGGACATCACCGGCACGCTGATGGGGATCACCCTCAACCAGACCGGCCGCGAGCTCGAAACCATCCTGATCGGCATGGCGATCTACCTCACGATCTCGCTCACGATCTCCTTCGTGATGAACGTCTACAACAATGCCGTGAAGCTGAGGGAGCGCTGACATGCCCGAGACCTCCTATGTCCGCAAAGACATGCTGCCCGAGAAAGCGCCGCCTGCGTCCACAACCGGCGCGATCGGCTGGATGCGTGCCAACCTGTTCGACGGCGTGCTCAACTCGGTCCTGACGCTCCTGTCGCTCGCCTTCGTCCTTTACGTGCTCTCGCACCTGCTGCCCTGGCTGTTCTCGCCCACCTGGAGCGCGACCTCGCTCGACCAATGCCGCAGCCTGATCGCCGAAGCGGGCAAAGACGGGGGCGCCTGCTGGGGCGTGATCCATGAACGCTGGCCGCAGATGCTGTTCGGCTTCTACCCCGACGAGCTGCGCTGGCGACCGACCATCGCCTTTTTCCTGCTCTTCGTCGCGCTGATCCCGGTGCTGTTCAGCATGATCTCGCGGCGGATGAACTGGCTCCTCCTGGTGCTGGTCCTGTTTGCCGCCACCTTCTTCGGCCCCGCCGGCGCGCTGATGGTCGCGCTCAAGGTCGTGCTCGGCGCGGCGCTGGCCTACCTGGTCTACACCGTGGTCACCACCAACCGGGCGGACCGGGCCGAGGCCATCGCCGCCGGCGCCAAACGCCTGCCCAACCCGCTGATCTTCTCGATCGCCTATATCTTCCTCATGCCCTGGCTGCTCTGGGGCGGACCGGTCTGGTCGCCGATCGGCGCGGCGCTCGGCTTCGTCATCGGCGCACTGGCCTTCCGCTACCTCGCGCCGGTGCTCGGCAACCTGGGCGGGGTGATCGCCGCCATCCTTCTGCCGGTGATCTGGTGGCTGTGGCTCAACGGTCTCTTCGTCTCCGGCCTCGCGGCGATCCTGCCCCTCGGCCTCGAACCGGTCGAAAGCCGCCAGTTCGGCGGGCTGCTCCTGTCGGTCACCATCGGCGTGACCGCCATCGCCGTTTCGCTGCCGCTGGGCATCCTGCTCGCGCTCGGCCGCCAGTCGGACCTCCTGATCGTCAAGTCGCTCTCGGTGATGTTCATCGAGTTCATCCGCGGCGTGCCGCTGATCACGCTGCTGTTCGTCGCCTCGGTGCTGCTCAACATCTTCATGCCGCCGGGCACCAACTTCGACATCATCCTGCGGGTCATCATCATGGCCACCCTCTTCGCCTCCGCCTACATGGCCGAGGTGATCCGGGGCGGTCTCGCCGCGCTGCCGCGCGGCCAGTACGAGGCGGCGGATGCGCTCGGGCTCGACTACTGGAAGGCGCAGCGGCTCATCATCATGCCGCAGGCGCTCAAGATCTCGATCCCCGGGATCGTCTCCACCTTCATCGGGCTGTTCAAGGACACCACGCTGGTATCGATCATCGGCCTGCTCGACCCGGTCGGGCTGTCGACCGCGATCCGGGCCGATTCCAACTGGACCGGGATCGTGTGGGAACTTTACGGCTTCGTCGCCTTCCTGTTCTTCATCTTCACCTTCTCGATGTCCCGCTACTCCATGTATCTCGAGCGCCGTCTGCGCACCGACCACCGCTGAGGAGACCGACCATGTCTGCACAAGAAACCGACCGCGCCGTCGACCGCTCGCATATGCAGGTCTCCGACAAGCCCGCCATCGAGATCCGCGAGATGAACAAGTGGTACGGCCAGTTCCACGTGCTGCGCGATATCGACCTCACGGTCTACGAGGGCGAGCGGATCGTCATCTGCGGGCCCTCCGGGTCGGGCAAGTCGACGCTGATCCGCTGCATCAACCGGCTCGAAGAGCACCAGGCCGGCTCGATCGTGGTCGACGGCACCGAGCTGTCGTCGGACCTCAAGAACGTCGACAAGGTGCGCTCCGAGGTCGGGATGGTGTTTCAGCACTTCAACCTGTTCCCGCATCTGACCATCCTCGAAAACTGCACCCTCGCGCCGATCTGGGTCCGCAAGATCCCGCGCAAGGAGGCCGAGGCGACGGCGATGCACTTCCTCGAAAAGGTCAAGATCCCGGAACAGGCGCACAAGTATCCCGGCCAGCTTTCGGGCGGCCAGCAGCAGCGCGTGGCCATCGCCCGGTCGCTGTGCATGATGCCCCGGATCATGCTGTTCGACGAGCCGACCTCGGCTCTCGACCCCGAGATGATCAAGGAAG
>JAGRMP010000146.1:9598-15677 GCA_020441225.1 Maritimibacter sp.
TCTTCAACAACCCGCAGTCGGAGCGCACCAAGCTGTTCCTCAGCCAGATCCTGTGATCCTGTTCACAGCCGGGCGCGGCCAGATCCCCTAAACAGGGTGTCGGGGAACGGGTGCGCCCGTGACCGCGGGGCCGCGCGCGGGAGCGCCGCGGCCCGCGTCGGAACCTTGCGCTGACGTCTCTCCGGCTCCGACAGCCGCACGTCCTTCTGCCGCGGCAGGGGCATATCGGGGAGACGCCGGACCGGCCGGGGGCGCTGCCTCCGGCCGGTATCGTTCAGATCAGGCCGCAGTTCAGATCAGATCTCGGGGGAAGGCGAGCGCGGTGACGGTCCCGGTATTCCACGCCACCCCGGACCAGTCCGGCGCGTCGAAATCGATCACCGCCGTCGCCCCGGTCGGGTAGCGTTCGAACCGCGCGTCGCCCGGCAGCGCGGCGACCAGACCTTGCGCGAAATAGGCGATCCCCGGGTTATGCGCGATCAGCATCACGCTGGGCCCCTCGGCCCCCTGCAGCGCCTGCATCAGCGTGTTGGGCTCGCCGTGGTAGAGCGCATCGATGAACCGCACCTCCGGGGCCGGGTCGAAGGCCTGCGAGACCAGCGCCCAGGTCTGCCGCGTCCGAGTCGAGGTCGAGACCAGCGCCAGGTCGGGCACATAGCCCTGCGCCGCGAGCCAGGCGCCGATCGCTTCCGCCGATTTCTCCCCGCGCTGGTTGAGCGGCCGGTCCTGGTCCTCCATCACCGGGGTCGCCCAGGACGACTTTGCGTGGCGGGTGAGGATCAGGCGCAGGGTCATGTGGGATGAAACGCTCGCATGTGAAAGGCGGACTGGTCCGTGCTTCTAGCAAATCTAGCGCTAACGGGGCAAGCGCGACGGACCGCGCAGCCCTCCGCCAGGCAGGCGGCGCCCTCCGGCCGGTCGAGCCAGGCATGACAGCGCGCGGTGTCGTAGCCCGCCGGGGTGAGCGCGCCCGCGGGGCAGGCGGTGCGGCAGGGCTGTGCGTCACAGCGTGCGCAGGGGGTGTCGCCGGTCTCGCGCGGCACCCGCCCCGGCAGCCGGACTGCGCCCCGAAACGAGCACCACAGCCCCTGGTCGGCGTGACACAACAGCCCGACCGGCGAAGCCCAGGCCCGCCCGGAGGCGAGCGCCCAGGCGATGAACGGCGGGTAGGGCGGCCCATCGGAGGGGAACAGGGCCGTGCCGCCCCAGGCGAGCGCCAGCGCACCGATCGCCCGCTTCGACCAGCGGTCGAGCGGGTCCGGCGCGCCGTCGGCGTATTCGTCGGACGCGGTGAAGGCCGGCCAGAAGCCGTCGCCGGGGCCGAGCAGCACCACGCTTTCGCCGCCCTCGTGGACCACGCCGAGCAGCGCGAGATGGACCGTGGCCGGATCCGGTGTGAGCGCCGGGCCTGTCACCTCAGCCCGAGCGGATCAGCGAGCCCGCGCCATGGGCGGTGAACAGCTCGAGCAGGCAGGCATTGGGCACCCGCCCGTCGAGGATGACCACCGCGCGCACCCCGTTCTCGACCGCGTGCACCGCGGTCTCGGTCTTGGGGATCATCCCGCCCGCGATGGTGCCGTCCGCGGTCATCTCGCGCACCTGGTGGGCGACAAGCTCGGTCACCACCGCGCCGGAGGCATCCTTCACGCCGGTGACGTCCGTGAGCAGCAAGAGCCGGTCGGCGAGCAGCGCTTCCGCCACGGCGCCCGCGGCCGTATCGCCGTTGACGTTGAAGGTCTCGCCATCGACCCCCATCCCGATCGGCGCAATGACCGGGATGATCTCGGCCTCGAACAGCTTGCGCAGCACCGTCGGGTCGACATGGGCGGGCGTGCCGACCAACCCGAGCGCCGGATCGGTGGGCGTGCAGACCATCAGCCGGGCATCCTTGCCGGTGAGTCCCACAGCGCGGCCGCCCGCCTCGCTGATCGCCTGGACGATGCGTTTGTTGACCCGGCCGGCCAGCACCATCTCGACCACTTCCATCGTCGCTTCGTCGGTAACGCGCTTGCCGTTCACCCAGTCGCTCTCGACGCCGAGACGCTTCAGCATCTCGTTGATCATCGGCCCGCCGCCATGGACCACGACCGGGTTCACGCCGACCTGGCGCATCAGCACGATGTCGCGGGCGAAGCTGGCCATCTCGTCCTGATTGCCCATCGCGTTGCCGCCGAATTTCACCACCACCGTGGCGCCTTCGTAGCGTTGCAGATAGGGCAGCGCTTCGTTGAGGGTGCGGGCAGTGGCGATCCAGTCTCTGTTCATGGTCTGCTTTCTCATCCGGTTCTCCTGGGAGGGCGCCGGGTAGATTTAGCGCTTTCGGGAAGGTGCTGCCAAGAGCGCGTGCGTCAAGGCCGCCGGCCTTTCTTCGCATCCCGGTCGCCGTGCGGCGCGGCACGGCCGGCGATGCGATCGCGAGAGCGGTTCGAGAGCCCGCGCGCCAGGTGCCGCAGCGGCTATTCCAGCGTCGCGATCACCGCGCGCAGCGTCTCGATGCCCTGGCCCTTTTCCGACGAGGTCACGACCAGCTCGGGAAAGGCTGCGGGGTGTTTCGCGAGCGCGGCGCGCACCTGGGCCAGCACCTTGTCGCGGTCCTTTTCCTTGACCTTGTCGGCCTTGGTCAGCACCGCCTGGAAGGTGACGGCGGCCTTGTCGAGCAGCGTCATGATCTCTTCGTCCACCGCCTTCACCCCGTGCCGGCTGTCGATCAGCACGAAGGCACGGCGCAGCGTCGCCCGGCCGGCGAGATAGGCCTTGAGCAGGCGTTGCCACTCTTCGACCACCTTCACCGGCGCATTGGCATAGCCATAGCCCGGCAGATCGACCAGGAACGGTCCGGTCTCGGTGGTGAAAAAGTTGATCTCCTGCGTGCGGCCGGGCGTGTTCGACGCCCGCGCCAGGCCCTTGCGGCCGGTGAGCGCGTTGATGAGGGACGATTTCCCCACGTTCGAGCGGCCCGCAAAGCAGACCTCGGGCCGGTCGGCGGGCGGCAGCCCGTCCATCGCCACCACGCCCTTGAGAAATTCGGTGGGCCCCGCGAACATCAGCCGCCCCGCCTCGCGCGCCGTCTCGGACGGCGGCTCGGCGACGGGGAAGGGCAGGGATGCGGTCATCCGATGACCTCGACCCGGTCGGCCTGGTTGATGTCGCCGGTTCTGGTCACCACGGCATAGACGCCGAATTCCTTGTGCCCCCAGCCCTCCTGGAGCGTGCCGAGCGTGTCGGTGTCGCGTTCGCCGGTCGCGACCGAGGTCGAGGTTGCGACGCAGCGGACGATGTTTTCCCGCACCTCGAGCTCGGCCAGTCCGACCCGGATGCGCTTGCCGACCCAGTCCCGCTCGGCCCAGGCGTCGAGCCCGTCGAGGATGAGATTGGCGCGCCAGCGGCCGGGCGAGATCCGCCGGCCGAGCCGGTTCTCGACCGCGCGGTGCGAATTGAGGTTGATGAGTGCGATCGACGGAAAATCGGTGTCGGTCATGCCGCGCAGCCCGTTGCGCACGACGTTGGCCGGCAGCGCGCGGTTGCTTGCGCTGATCGGCATGATCCACTGGATGAGATCGGCGCCGTCTTCGGGCTTGTCCGGGTCGATGGTCAGGTCCTGCAACTCGGGATGCGACAGCGTCACCGTGCCGTAGGCCAGGTTGCAGCGCGCGGAGATCGCCTGCATCTTGGGCGATTTCGCCACCCGGGCGAAATTGGCGCAGGCGACCCAGTCGGGATGCTCCGGGTCGTACTTGCTGGCCTCATGGGCGATCGCCCAGCGGCGGTCCCAGGGCAGGGTCCGGTTTTCGGTGAGCAGCACCCGCGTCAGCGTCTCCCGTCCGCAGGACTTGATCGGGTGGCGCCAGATTTCCGCGAGATAGGCGCTCATTTCTTTTTCCCGTCTCCCTTGGCCTCGGCCTTGGCTTCAGTGTCCGGCTTCTTCTTGAAGGCCGAGAAGATGTTGCCGAACAGATCGGGCCGGTGCCCGTGGCGCCACATGATGGTGTATTGCTGGACAAAGGTCAGGATGTTGTTCGAGATCCAGTAGAGCACGAGCCCGCTGGCGAACCGGCCGAGCATGAACATGAACACCCAGGGCATCCAGGCCATGATCTGCGCCTGGGTCTTGTCGGTTGCGGGCGGGTTGAGCTTCTGCTGCAGCCACATCGAGATCCCGAGCAGGATCGGCAGCGCGCCGAGCGAGAAGAAGTGGAACCAGTTGGTCGGCCCCGGCGCGTCGAACGGCAGCGCCCCGAACAGGTTGAGCACCGAAGACGGATCGGGGGCCGAGAGGTCCTTGATCCAGCCGATCCAGGGCTGGTGGCGCAACTCAAGCGTGACGAAGATCACCTTGTAGAGCGAGAACCAGATCGGGATCTGCAAAAAGATCGGCAGACAGCCCGAGGCGGGGTTCACCTTCTCGCGCTTGTAGAGCTCCATGATCTCGACCTGCTGCTTCTGCTTGTCGTCGCCGGCGCGTTCGCGGATCTTTTCCATCTCCGGCTGCAGCTCGCGCATCCGCGCCATCGAGACGTAGGATTTGTACGCGAGCGGGAACAGGATGGTCTTGATCACCAGCGTCAGGCCGATGATCGACCAACCCATGTTGCCGATCAGCGCGTGCAGGTTGTGCAGGAGCCAGAACATCGGCTTGGTGATGAAGAAGAACATCCCCCAGTCGATCGAATCGATGAACTTGAACACCCCGCCGTCGCGTTCGTAATTGCGGATGGTCTCCCATTCCTTGGCGCCCGCGAACAGCCGGGTGGTGGTCGAGGCCGAGGCGCCGGGCGCCACTTCGACGGTCGCCTGTTTCATCCAGGCGGCATAGCGGTCGGAGGCCTCGTCATAGGTATGCACCGCCTCGGCGCTGGTGCCCTCTTCGGGGATCAGCACCGACATCCAGTAATGGTCGGTCATGCCCACCCAGCCGGTGCCGTCGAGCTCGAACACCTGCGCATGCGCGCCCCAGCCGGGGGCGGCTTCGAGGTCGACCATCTTCTTGTACTTGGTTTCATGCAGTTCGGTCGCGGTCTGGGCGATCGGGCCTTCCTGCAGGATGTAGAACCCGGTCAGGTCCTCGGGCGTGCCGTGGCGCGAGATCACGCCGTAGGGCGCGAGGCGCTGGGCGCTGTCGGAGCCGTTCTCGACCGATTGCGTCACCGTGAACATGTACTTGTCGTCGACCGCGATGGTGCGGCGGAAGGTCATGCCCTTGGCGTTGGTCCAGGCCAGGGTCACCGGCGTGTCGGGGGTGAGGGTCTCGCCCTCTTCGAGCGTCCATTCGGTGAGCGCGCCGGGCACGTCGTCGTTTTCCAGTTCGCCCCCCGGGGCCCAGCCGTAGAGCGCGTAATAGGCATGGTCGTCGCCCGCGGGCTTGAGCAGGGTGACGGTGGAGGCGCCGGGCGCGAGGCTCTCGCGGTACTGGCGCAGGTGCAGATCGTCGATCCGCCCGCCGACCAGCGCAATCGTGCCGGTGAGGTCGGGGGTTTCGATGGCGATCCGCTCGCTCTCGGCGAGTTCCTGCGAGATCGCCGGGGCTGGGGTCGCGGCAACGTCGCCCGCGCCTGCGTCCGGGGTGGCGACCGGCGGGGTCACCGCGCCGTCCGCGCCCACGGTCTGTTCCGCGGCCGGCCCGGCCGCATCCACGACCGGTTCCGCGGGCGGGAAGATCAGGTACCAACCGGTGATCACGAGAAAGCTCAGGACGAGCGCAATCACGGTATTCGACGTCTGGTTGTTCATGTCTCAGCCCTGGTCGCTGGTCGTTTCCGGTGAGGGAGGTTCAACAGGGGAGGGCCAGAAAGGTCAAGCGGTTTTCCCTTGATCGTTGGGGAATGGAGCCTGACAGAAGCGCGCGGTCGGCGGTGGTTCGGCGCCGGTCCGGGTCGATGCGCGCGGGCGGCCGCCCGGGGCGTCGATGGCCGCCGACGGTGCCCGGGCCCGTCGAGGCGGTCGGCCCGGAAGGGGGGTGTGATCGTTACAAGCGACGGCGGTGTCTGGTGCAAAGCGCGGGCGGCAGCCGTGCGGGCCTCGGGGCGCTTCGGGGCGCCGGCGGTCAGCCGGTCCGGTGCGGCAGGCCGAGCGGCGGGGCGAG
>JAGRMP010000147.1:0-8438 GCA_020441225.1 Maritimibacter sp.
GTTTCACGTTGTTCCCCTTCTGCCAGTGCGGGCGCGGCCCGCGCGTTGTGATGCGAGCAGAAAGCGCCGCCGAGGGCCGGTGAACAAGGAATCGCCCCAATCCGACTGCCTCCAAAACAGGCAAACAGCCGGTTTTTGCGCAAATCTGCGGTCCTGTGCCTAAAATTTAATCATCGATTGAAGCGGGAAGCCGATCACAAAGTCGGTCCCCCCTCGTCTTTGGGGGTCCGAGTCGATATTGTGTCCAAAACAGAGCAGGTCGGACGACATTCCATGAGTAACAAAGGTTCCAGGCGCCCTCCCCTGGTCGCGGATCGCCGCTATCCGGCAGCAAAGAAGACCCGCAAGAGCACGAAAACCGCCAAGTCCGCCGCAAACAGCCGGTCGACAGCGCGGCGCGGATCGCGGCGCAGCACCCGCCGGTCGGGACGCAAGCTGCCCTGGATCTTCGCGTTGCCGCTCGCGCTCGTGCGCGGTGTGTTCCGGCTCGGCCTGCGGCTGGCGCTGATCGGGGTCGTGCTCGGCGGGCTCCTGCTCGGGGGCGCGGTGTTCTACTACGCCTCGTCGATGCCGCCGCTCACCGCGATGGTCGACGGCCGCGCCAAGGGATCGGTCACGCTGCTCGACCGCTACGGCGACACATTCGCCTGGCGCGGCCAGCAATTCGCCGGGCTGGTGACCGCCGACACCGTGTCGGAAGACCTCAGGAACGCGGTGATCGCGACCGAGGACAAGCGGTTCTACCGTCATTTCGGCCTCAGCCCCCGCGGCATCGCCAGCGCGATCCGGATCAACCTGTCGGAAGGCCGCTCGGCTCTGTCCGGCCACGGCGGCTCGACCCTGACCCAGCAGACCGCCAAGCTCTTGTGCCTGGGCGTGCCCTACGATCCCGACACCGGGATGAGCGAGGCGGAATACGAGGCCGACTGCCGCCGCGGCTCGCTGGTGCGCAAGGCCAAAGAGGCGATCTTCGCGCTGGCGCTGGAGGCCAAGTTCTCGAAGAACGAGATCCTCACGATCTATCTCAACCGCGCCTATCTGGGCTCGGGCGCCTACGGGTTCGAAGCCGCGAGCCAGCGCTATTTCGGCCATTCGGCCAGCCAGATCACCGCCGGCGAAGCGGCGATCCTGGCGGGTGCGCTGACCGCGCCGTCGCGCTACGATCCGACCAACAATTTCGAACGCAGCTGGAACCGGGCGCTGACCGTCATCCGGCTGATGGAGGAGCAGGGCTACCTGACCGCCGAAGAAGCCAAGCTGGTGCGGTCGCGCCCGCCGGCGCTCTCGGCCGCGGCCGAGCAGCGTTCGGGCGGGTTTTTCGCCGACTGGGTGATGTCCTCGGGCCCGTCGTTCCTGACCCGCGACACGACCGAAGACGTGATCATCCACACCACCTATGACCAGAACATCCAGCTCGCCGCCGAAGCGGCGCTGGAGCAGGTCTTCTCGGAAAAGGTGAGCGACGAGTCGGCGGCCCAGGCGGCGATCGTGGTGATGAGCGCCGACGGGGCGGTGCGGGCGATGGTCGGCGGGCGCGACGCGCCCTTGCCCGGCGATTTCAACCGCGCGACCCAGGCGATCCGCCAGACCGGTTCGGCCTTCAAACCCTTCGTCTATGCCGCCGCGCTCGATCTCGGCTGGACCTACCAGAGCCTGATCGAGGACGCGCCGTTCTGCATGGATGTGCCGGGCTCGGGCCAGTGGTGCCCGGACAACTACACCCGCAGCTTCAAGGGCTGGGTCACGCTGACCGACGCGCTCAGGAATTCGCTCAACATCCCGGCGGTGAAACTGTCCGAGGCGGTCGGGCGCGAGAACGTGCGCACGGTGGCGAACATGTTCGGCATCCAGTCCGACCTGGCCGCCGGTCCGGCACTGGCGCTCGGCGCCTCCGAGACCTCGCTGTTGCAGATGACGGGGGCTTATGCCGGGATCCTCAACGGCGGCTCCTCGGTCACGCCCTACGGGCTGGTCGATCTGCGCCTGCTCGGCGACGAAGCGCCGCTGATGGAGCAGGCGGGCGGGATCGGCGAACGGGTGATCAGCCGACAGGCCGCCGAGCAGCTCACCTACATGATGTA
Organism: Maritimibacter sp.; assembly: GCA_020441225.1. The sequence continues at coordinate 2,082 of JAGRMP010000147.1, forward strand.
CCAGGTGGTGCAGTCGGGATCGGGCGCGCGGGCGAAGATCGACGGTTTTCAGGCCGCGGGCAAGACCGGCACGACCTCAGCGGCGCGCGACGCCTGGTTCGTCGGCTTTACCGCCGACTACGTCACCGGGGTATGGATGGGCTACGACGACAACACGCCGCTCACCGGGGTGACCGGCGGCGGGCTGCCGGCGGAGATCTGGCACGAGGTGATGACCCGGGTGCAGAAGGACCTGACCCCGCGGCCGCTGCCGATGATCACCGGCAACGAGGCGATCGCCGAGGGCGCCGGTGTGGGCGCGCCGGCCCCCGAGTTCGAACCGCCGAGCTTCGGCGGCAGGCAACAGGGCGGCGACACGCTTTTCGGCGTGTTGCGCTCGATCCTCGGCATCGACGGCTAGGCCCAAGTCCAAGACGGTTGCGCAGGTCTGCAACCGGAAGGTATGATTAGTGCCATATTGGCGCCATGAACCGGTGGGAAACCGGCGGAAAACATTCGAGTAGGTACATCGTGGCAGCACCAGGTCCGGCAAAACTTTCCTCCGCGCAGATCGACCGTGGCACCGCCGAATTGCGGGCGACGCGCGCCGAAAGCCGCGGCCTGTTCTGGGCGGCGGGGATCTTTTCGGTCTTCGTCAACCTGCTCATGCTCACCGGTCCGCTCTACATGCTGCAGATCTACGACCGGGTGCTCGGCTCGCGGTCGGAAAGCACGCTGGTCGCGCTGACCGCGCTGATGGCCTTCCTGTTCGCGATGATGGGCCTGCTGGAATATGCCCGCGGCCGGGTGCTGGCGCGCATCGGCGCAGGTTTTCAGGCCCGGCTTGACGCCCGGGTGTTCTCGGCGATGCTCCGGCGCGAGGCGGCGACGCCGGGCGGCGCCGGTCGGACCTCGAACACGCTGCGCGATCTCGAAGCGGTGCAGCGGGTGCTGTCGTCGCCGGTCATCACCGCGATGTTCGACATCCCCTGGACCCCGGTGTTTCTCGCCGGTATCGCGATCTTTCACCCCTGGCTCGGCCTGCTGGCGCTCGGCGGAGGCGGGGTGCTGGTCATCATCACCATCCTGAACCAGGTGCTCACCTCGGGGCCGGTGCGCAACGCCAACATGGCCTCGGTTCAGGCCGAGCGCTGGGCGGAACAGGTCCGCTCCGAAGCCGAGATGGTGCGCGCGCTGGGGATGTCCGACGCCGCCTTCGAACGCTGGCACGAGGCGCGGCGCAGGGCGCTGTCCGACACCATCCTGTCGTCGGACCGGGCGGGTCAGTTTTCGTCGATGTCGAAGACCTTCCGGATGTTTCTGCAATCGGCGATGCTGGGCATGGGCGCCTATCTGGTGTTGCAGGGCGAGCTGTCGGCCGGCGCGATGATCGCGGGTTCGATCCTGCTCGGACGCGCGCTGGCGCCGGTCGATCTCGCGATCGGCCAGTGGCAGTCGGTACAGCGGGCCCGTTCGGGCTGGCAGGGGCTGGTCGAGCTTCTGGGCGAGGTACCGCCCGAGCCGCACCGCACCCAGCTGCCCAAGCCCGCCGGACATCTCAGGGCCGAGAACCTGACCGTGATCCCGCCGGGGCAGAGCCAGGCCTCGCTGAGGATGATCAATTTCGAGATTCTGCCGGGCACCGCGCTCGGCATCATCGGGCCGTCGGGCGCCGGGAAATCGACGCTCGCACGCTGCCTGACCGGCGTGTGGAAACCGGCGGGCGGCAAGATCCGGCTCGACGGTGCCTCGCTCGACCAGTTCGAGCCCGCCGTGCTCGGCCTGCACATCGGCTATCTGCCGCAACGAGTGCAGCTGTTCGACGGCACCATCGCCGAGAACATTGCCGGGCTGACCACGCCCGATGACGCCAAAGTGGTCGAGGCGGCGAAGAAATCGGCCGCGCACGAGATGATCCTCGAACTGCCCGAGGGCTACGACACCCGCGTCTCGTCGGGCGGCGGGATGCTGTCGGGCGGCCAGATGCAGCGCATCGGCCTTGCGCGGGCGATGTACGGCGAACCGGTGGTGCTGGTGCTCGACGAGCCCAACTCCAACCTCGACAACGAGGGCAGCATGGCGCTGAACCTTGCGGTGCGGGAGATGAAGGCCCAGGGCGGGACCGTGCTGATCATGGCGCACCGGCCCTCGGCGATCACCGAATGCGAACAGCTCATGGTGCTCGACCACGGTATGATCAAGGCGCTCGGACCCCGCGACGAGGTGCTGGAACGCACCGTGCAGAACGCGCGTCAGATCCAGGCGAGCACGGCCGAGGGCCGCTCGGGCGGGGTGACGTGATGAAAAACGAACTGGCGAAGATCAAGCCGAAACAGATCGCGGTGCCCGCGAAGCCGGTGGCACCGCCGCCCGGCGCCGACCCCGAAGTGCTGCGCGCCTGGTCGCCGCGCAAGCCGCTGATCCTCGGACTGGTGGCGGTTCTGCTTCTGGTCGGTGGGCTCGGCACCTGGGCGGTGACCACCTCGCTCGCCGGCGCCATCGTCGCCCACGGCATGATCGAGGTCGAGAGCAACCGGCAGGCGGTGCAACATCCCGACGGCGGGGTGGTCGACGAGATCCTGGTGCGCGAGGGCGACGTGGTGGACGCGGACCAGGTGCTGATCCGGCTCGACCGCGAACGGCTGACGAGCGAGCTCAGCATCATCGAGAGCCAGCTGTTCAAGCTGATGGCACAGCGCGGGCTCTACGAGGCCGAGCGCGACGGCGCGGACGAGATCACCTTCGACCCCGAGCTGCTGGACGCGGTGGGCCGCACCCCCGAGGTCGGCGAAATGCTCGAAAGCAACCGCCGGCTGTTTTCCCAAAGGGCCGAGAACCTCGTCTCCTCGACAGAGCAGCTCGGCAAGCGCAAGGGCCAGATCGCCTCGCAGATCGAGGGGCTCGAGGCCCAGCGCGCGGCGCTGCAATCGCAGCTCGCGCTGGTCGAGGAAGAACTCACCGGTCAGCTCCGCCTTCAGGAACAGGGCCTCGCGCAGCTTCCCAAGGTGCTCGGGCTCCAGCGCGAACAGGCACGGCTTCTGGGGTCGTCGGGCGAGATCACCGCCTCGATTGCCCAGAGCGAAGGCCAGATCACCGAGATCGACATCGAGATCCAGAAGCTGCGGGCGCAGCTGCGCGAGGAAGCGATCGCGCGGCTGTCGGACCAGGAGGGCACCGAGCTGGAACTGTCGGAACGGCGGCGCGCCGTGCTCGAACAGCTCAACCGGCTCGACATCCGCGCACCGGTCGCCGGCGCGGTGCATGAGCTCAGAGTCTACGGCGAACAATCCGTCATCCGGCCCGCCGAGCCGATCCTGTTCATCGTGCCGCAGGACCGGCCGCTGATCATCGGCGTCCAGGTCGAGACGATCCATGTCGACCAGGTCCATGTCGGCCAGGAGGTGGTGCTGCGGTTCTCGGCCTTCGACACGCGGCGGACACCGGAAATCTGGGGCCGGGTGATCTCGGTCTCGCCGGATGTGATCCAGGACGAACGCACCGGGCGCAGTTTCTACCGCGCGCGGGTTGAAATCTCGGAAGGCGAGATTTCGAAACTGCCGGAGGGCTCGGTCCTGGTGCCGGGCATGCCGGTGGAAGCCTACCTGCGCACCGGCGAACACAGCCCGGCGGCCTACCTCCTGAAACCGTTCCTCGACTACTTCAGCACCGCCTTCCGCGAGAACTGACCGGCGGAGACAGGATACGATCCGGGGAAGGTCGCCGCCGCTTTGGGTTAACGACAGGTTAACCGCGCTTTTCCACAGCTCTGTCGCTTCAATCAAATGGTTGATTTCACGATGGTTTCACCCGTTAACCCGAATCCAGAAATCCGGATTTCCGGATTCCGTTCCGCCCCGCACACCTTCTGCGTTGCCGCCGCCCCGGCCCGGCTGTAGCGTCGAAACGCACAACAGGAGAACCCCGATGAGCGGTTACGAAAAACGCCTCGCCGAGCTCGGCGTCACCCTTCCCGACGCGCCCGCGCCCGCGGCCAATTACGTGCCCTGGATGGTGCTCGACGGCATGGTCTATGTCTCCGGTCAGGTCTCGATGCAGGACGGCGCTTTCGTCACCGGCAAGCTCGGCGCCGACATGTCGGTCGAAGACGGCGCCGCGGCGGCCCGTCTCTGCGCCATCAGCCTGCTGGCCCAGGTCAAGGCGGCTGCGGGCGGCGATCTCGACCGGCTGAAACGGGTGGTCAAGCTCACCGGTTTCGTCAATTCCACCGCCGATTTCGGCGACCAGCCCAAGGTCATCAACGGTGCCTCCGACTTTCTCGTCGAGGCGCTCGGCGATGCCGGGCGGCACACCCGGTCGGCGGTCTCGGCGGCCAGCCTGCCCTTCGGCGTCGCGGTCGAGATCGAAGGGATCTTCCAGCTCAAATGACGCTGCCCGAAGCTTTTCTGCGCCGGCCCATCGCCCACCGGGCGCTGCACGGGCCGGAGGCGCCCGAGAACTCGCTGACCGCGGTGCGCGCGGCGGTGGCGGCGGGCTACGGGATCGAGATCGACGTCCAGCCATCGTCGGACGGCGTGGCGATGGTGTTTCACGACTACGATCTCGACCGGTTGACCGAAACCACGGGCCCGCTTCGGATTCACAGCGCGACCGCGCTGGAAAGCGTGCGGCTCAAAGCATCCGCGGATGGGATCCCCAGCCTCTGGCGGGTGCTCGACCTGGTGGCCGGCCAGGTGCCGGTGCTGATCGAGATCAAGGATCAGGACGGCGCTATGGGCCCCAATGTCGGCGCGCTCGAACACGGTGTGTTCCGCGCGCTCGAAGGCTATCGCGGTCCGGTCGCGGTGATGAGCTTCAACCCGCATTCGGTTGCCGAAATGGCGAAGCTCGCCCCCCGGGTGCCGCGCGGGCTGACCACCTACGCCTGGGCCGACGCCGAGGCCCGGATCCTGCCGGAGGAATACCGCGCGCATCTCGCCGCGATCGCCGATTTCGACAGGGTCGGCGCGAGCTTCATCAGCCATGACCGGCGCGACCTCGCCAGCCGCCATGTCGCCGCGCTGAAGGCGCGCGGCGTGCCGATCCTGTGCTGGACCGTGCGTTCGCCGGAACAGGAATCACAAGCCCGCGAGATTGCCGACAACATCACCTTCGAAGGCTATGCAGCCCCCTTCCCGGCTTGACCCCGCCCCGGCCCCGGGCAGTATCGGCGCATGAGCGACAGCCTCGAAATCCGCCTGCACGAGAGCCTCGAGGCGATCCCGGCCGCCGAATGGGATGGCTGCGCCGCGCCCGAGGGCAGCGACCGGCCGCTCGATCCCTTCACCGCCCACAGGTTCCTCATGGCGCTCGAAACCTCGGGCAGCGTCGGGCGGGGCACCGGCTGGGCACCGCGCTACATCACCGTGCACCAGGGCGGCGAGATGATCGCCACCGCGCCCGCCTATCTCAAGAGCCATTCGCACGGCGAGTACGTCTTCGACTGGTCCTGGGCCGATGCCTACGAGCGGGCGGGCGGGCGCTACTACCCCAAGCTGCAGATCGCGGTGCCCTTCACGCCGGTGACCGGGCGGCGGTTCCTGACCAAGCCCGGGCATGAGACCACGGGCGCCGCTGCCATCGTGCAGGGCGCGGTGCAGGTGGCCGCCGAGGCGGGGCTTTCGTCGGCGCATATCACCTTCTGCACCGAGGCCGAGGCGGCGGCGGGCAAAACCATGGGGCTGATCCACCGGCTGGGCACGCAGTACCATTGGGAAAACGACGGCTACGACAGTTACGACGCCTTCCTCGACACGCTGTCGAGCCGCAAGCGCAAGGCGATCCGCCGCGAACGGCGCGGTGCGCAGGAGTTCGGCGGCGAGATCGTCCAGCTCACCGGCGACGATCTGCGCCCCGAGCATTGGGACATCTTCTGGCGGTTCTACCAGGACACCGGGGCGCGCAAATGGGGCACGCCCTATCTCACCCGCGCCTTTTTCGACATCGTCCAGGCGGAAATGCGCGACGACGTGCTCCTGGTGCTGGCGCTCAGCAAGGGCGCGCCGGTGGCAGGCGCGCTCAACTTCATCGGCCGCGACACGCTCTTCGGGCGCTACTGGGGCCAGACCGAGCACCACGCGTTCCTGCATTTCGAGCTGTGCTATTACCAGGCCTGCGATTTCGCCATCGCGGAGGGGCTCGCCCGGGTCGAGGCGGGGGCGCAGGGCGATCACAAGCTCGCCCGGGGGTATCTGCCCCAGCGCACCCACAGCCTGCACTGGATTGCCGACGCCGGTTTTCGCAGCGCGGTCGAGGATTTCGTCGAACGGGAAGCGGAGGCTGTCGGCGAGGACATCGAGATTCTCACCGCGATGGGCCCGTTCAAGCGCGGAGACGGTTGACCGGTCGGCGTCCGAACCCCACATTCGGAAAAACGCATAT
>JAGRMP010000147.1:8531-9009 GCA_020441225.1 Maritimibacter sp.
GCTGGCCGCAAACGGCTTCGGCGTGTTGACCGAGATCGACGTCGCCGCGACGATGAAGAAGAAGATCGATGCCGATATGCCGGGCTACAAGATCCTCGGTGCCTGCAACCCGAAGCTCGCCTTTCAGGCGATCGGGCATGAGCCCAAGGTGGGCGCGATGCTGCCCTGCAACGTGATCCTGCGCGCGGTGGACGGCGGCGTAGAGGTGTCGGCGGTCGACCCGCAGGCCTCGATGGCCGGGATCGACAATGACGAGCTCAAGGCCGTGGCCGGCCAGGTCAAGGAGATGCTGGCAACGGTGGTCGCCGCGATCTGACCGGACGGGATGGCGCGCAACCGGGCCGCCGGAGCCAAGGCGTTTCGAAACGCCTTGAGAAGCCGCTTCGAAGCGGCTTCCCCCGGCCCCGGTGCGACGCGACCGCTGTTACAGTGCCGCCAGCATCGCCTCGCCGCCCGACACGCTGCAGCCCCGCTCGGG
>JAGRMP010000147.1:9074-9812 GCA_020441225.1 Maritimibacter sp.
CCGCCGGAGCGTCGAAATCCATACCGATGGCCCTGGTGAAAGCGCCGTCGGCATCGGCAAGCATCGAGATGCCCGCCGCCGTGGCGCCGGTCGATGCGCCCCAGGCTTTCATCACATGCGGGTCGTTCACCGAGAGGCAGATCACCTCGTCCACGCCTTTGTCGCGCAGCCCCTCCATCACCCGGATGAAGCTCGGCACATGCGCGGTATCGCAGGTCGGGGAAAACGCCGCCGGCACGCCGAATATGATCACCTTGCGCCCGGCAAGGCGCGCTTTCAGGCTTTCGCCGGACGGGCCCTCGGGCCCCATCTGCAATAGGGTGGCGTCGGGAAGAGGACTGCCCACATCGATCGTCATCGTGTTCTCCTGAGAACGTTTGTCATTTGCCAAGGAGATACGTGCCACATAGGGTGCCGGACCAAAAGCCGGATTTGCAAAGGAACGGAGCCCGCCATGAGCCATGTTGTCGTCGTCGGAGCCGGTCAGGCCGCCGCTTCCCTGGTCGCCAAGCTCAGGGCCAAGGGCTTCGACGGGCAGATCACCGTGATCGGCGAAGAGCCCGCGCCGCCCTACCAGCGCCCGCCGCTGTCCAAGGCCTATCTCTTGGGCGAGATGGGGCTCGACCGGCTGTTTCTGCGCCCCGAGGTATGGTACGACGACAATGATGTGACGCTGCGGCTGGGCGCCCCGGTCGAGCGGAATAAACACGAGCCGAAGAGCATGACGGTCGGCAGCGA
>JAGRMP010000148.1:0-2370 GCA_020441225.1 Maritimibacter sp.
TCTCGACATAGAGCCCCGACAGCGTCGCCTCGCCCAGCGCCGGGCTGAACCGGTTCTTGGCCATGCCGGTGACGAAGCGGCGCAAGGGCTCCGCCTTGTCCATGCCGATCACCGAGTGGTAATCGCCGCACATGCCCGCGTCGGTCATGTAGGCGGTGCCGTTCGGCAGGATCATCGCGTCGCCGGTCGGCACATGGGTGTGGGTGCCCACCACCACGCTCGCGCGGCCGTCGAGAAACAGCCCCATCGCCATCTTCTCGCTGGTCGCCTCGCAATGCACGTCGACCAGCACCGCCTGGGCCTGGCCGCCGAGCGGATAGGGTTTGAGCGCCGCCTCGATGGTGCCGAACGGGTCTTCGAAGGCGCGTTTCATGAACACCTGGCCCAGCACCTGGGCCACCAGCACCTTGCGGCCGCGACGGTCGGCAAACAGCCGCGCACCTGCCCCCGGCGCACCCTTGGCGAAGTTGAGCGGACGGATCATCCGCCGCTCCTGCTCGACGAAGCCGAGCATGTCCTTCTGGTCGAAGGCGTGGTCGCCCAGCGTGATGACGTCGGTGCCGGCCTCGAAAAACTCTTTCGCATGGGCGCCGGAAAGCCCCATGCCACCCGTCGCGTTCTCGCCGTTGACGACGACGAAATCGAGCTTCCAGTCTTCGCGCAGGCGGAGCAGGCGGTCGGTCAGCGCCTTACGGCCGGCGCGGCCGACCACATCACCGAGAAACAGGATCTTCATCCCGCCTGCCTAGAGCAGAATCGCGGCGAGCGAAATCGGTTTGATCCGAGGTCTTTTCGCATTTCCCGCGCACTTGCCCCGAGACTGGGGCCAGGGTCCCGGCCCACGGGATCGCGTCTGGCGCGCCCCGCCGCGCCATGGTGATCTGGACAGGCGAGGCGCCAGGGCGCGCGCCGGCGCGCACCGTGACCACAAGTCATTGAAATCCGATGGAAACGATTTGTTTCCATGGCGCCCTTGCGGATCGCCTGGCGCGGATCGCGCCGCAATTGGCGCTCCGGCCAGGCAGCGTGGCGCCGATGCTGGGAACCGCACCGGTTTTGCCGCGCACCGTCCCGGCAAGCGATTGCAATCCAAGGGAAACACTGCGTTTCCGATCACGACCCAATCCACCGCCGCCTCAGAACCGCAGCACCTCCGCGTCGGTCACGATGACGTCGAGCGGCTGGTCGGTGGGCTCCAGCGGCAGGGCCTCGGCCTCCTGCGCCGCATAGGCGAAGCCGACGGCAAAGATCGGCCCGGCGGCGCGCAACAGCTCCAGCGTCCGGTCGTAGAAGCCGCCGCCGTAGCCGAGCCGCCCGCCCGACCGGTCGAAGGCCACCAGCGGCACGATCAGCACTTGCGGAACCAGCACCGCGCCCGCGACCGGCACCGCGGCGCCGAAGGGACCGGTCTCCATCGCGCAGCCCGGACGCCAGGTACGGAACCCGAGCGGCGCGCCCCTGGCCTCGATCACCGGCACGCCCACCGGCCCATGCGCGGCCATTTCCGCCATCACCGGCAGCGGGTTGATCTCGGTGCGGATCGGGACGAAACCCGACAGCGGCCGGCCCCGGTGGGGCTCCAGGACCGCGGCGAGCCGCTCCTGCGCCGGCCCGTCGAGGCCGCGGCCATGGGCCTGGGCGCGGCGCCCGAAAGCGGCGGCGCGGGCGGTCTTCTTGATCTCGGCAAGCGTCATAGCAGCAGCATCCCCGCGAGTGAGAGAAAGGCGAAGAACCCGACCACGTCGGTCACCGTGGTGACGAAAGCGCCCGAGGCGAGCGCCGGGTCGACGCCGATCTTGTCAAGCAACACCGGGACGCCGACGCCCGCAAGCCCGGCGATCACCAGGTTCACGACCATCGCCAGCGCGATCACCAGCCCGAGCACCGGCGTGCCGAACCAGATCGCGCCGACGATCCCCATCACCACGGCAAAGACCACGCCGTTGACCAGCCCCACCATCACCTCGCGGCGGATCACCCGCCAGACGTTGGCGGTGGTCAGGTCGCGGGTCGCGAGCGCGCGCACCGCGACGGTGAGGGTCTGGGTCCCGGCATTGCCGCCCATCGAGGCGACGATCGGCATCAGCACCGCCAGCGCCACGAGCTGGGCGATGGTGTCCTCGAACTGGGCGATCACCAGCGAGGCGAGGATCGCCGTCACCAGGTTGACGCCGAGCCAGGGCACCCGCCGCCGCGTGGTCTCGAACACCCCGTCCGAGATCGCGCTTTCCTCGTCGACGCCGGCCAGGCGCAGGATGTCTTCCTCGTGTTCCTCGTCGAGGATCGCCATGGCGTCGTCGATGGTGATGACGCCCACCAGCCGGTCGTCCTCGTCGACCACCGGGGCCGAGATCAGGTGGTACTGGTTGA
>JAGRMP010000148.1:2393-3935 GCA_020441225.1 Maritimibacter sp.
TCGCCCTCGTCCTGCAGCACCGGGATGGCGCGGAAGCTGGGCTCGGCCAGGTCGGCCAGACGCGCGCTCCGGCTCGACGACATGATCCGCCCCAGCGTCACATAGCCCGTGGGCCGCATCCGCGGATCGACCAGGATCACGTGGTAGAACTGGTCCGGCATCTCGTCGGTCGAGCGCATGAAGTCGATCGCCTCGCCCACCGTCCAGTGCTCGGGCGCGACCACCATCTCGCGCTGCATCAAACGGCCGGCGGAAAACTCCGGATAGGTCAGCGAACGCTCGACCGCGATCCGGTCGGGCGCTTCGAGCGCGTCGAGGATCGCCGCCTGCTGCGGCGCGTCGAGGTCCTCGATCAGATCGACGACATCGTCGGTTTCGAGCTCGCGCACCGCTTCGGTCAGCACCTCGGGGTGCAGCGCGCCGATCACCTCTTCGCGGATGCCCTCGTCGAGTTCCGACAGGATCTCGCCGTCGAACTCGACGCCGTAGAGCCGGACCAGATCGACCCGTGTCTCGTCATCGACCTGTTCGAGCAGGTCGGCGATGTCGGCGGCGTGCAGCGGTTCGAGGAGCTGGGTAAGCAGCTCGGCATCGCCGACAGCCACGGCCACCCGGACCTGACGCAGGACATCCTGGTCGATCTCGTAATCGCCGTCCGCGCGTGCGCTTTCCTCGTTCTGCTCTTCCGCCATGCCGCTCGCCCTGTTTGCGCGGACCATAGGCGATCGGGGGCGCGCCGAACAAGAGGCACCGGCCCCGCCGTCACGGCATTCTGCCCTCGACCTCCCCGGCGGCCCCGTGCAGGATGCGGGGGCAAAGCCGGGCGCCCCGGCGCAGAGACGAGACCGCCCGCATGCACCTTCTTCTCGGTCAGACCCTGACCTTCACCGCCGACCCGTTCCACGCGCCGCTCGCCGACAGCCTGCGTCACGAGCGCCGGGGCGCGGTCGCCATCGAGGGCGGCCGGATCGTCGCGGTCGGCCCCGAAGGCGAGATCCGCGCCGCCTACCCCGCGGCACCGGTCACCGACCACGGCGACGCGCTCCTGTCGCCCGGCTTCGTCGATGCGCATGTGCATTATCCCCAGACCGCGATCATCGCGAGCTGGGGCAAGCGGCTGATCGACTGGCTCGGACATTACACCTTCCCCGAGGAGGCGCGCTTCGGCGACCCGGCCCATGCCGCCGAGATCGCAACGAGCTATTTCGACCTCACCCTCGCCGCCGGGACCACCACGGCCGTGAGCTTCGCCACGATCCATCCCGAGAGCGTCGAGGCGTTCTTCGCCGAGGCCCGCGCCCGGGGCCTGCGCGCGCTCACCGGCAAGACCTGCATGGACCGCAATGCCCCCGACGACCTCTCGGACACCGCGCAATCGGCCTATGACGATTCGAAGCGCCTGCTTGAAAAGTGGCACGGGGTCGACCGGCTTTCCTACGTCATCACGCCGCGTTTCGCGCCCACCTCCACCCGCGAGCAGCTCGAAGCGCTCGGCGCGCTCTGGGCCGAGCACCCCGACTGCCTGATGCAGACCCATCTCTC
>JAGRMP010000149.1:0-3880 GCA_020441225.1 Maritimibacter sp.
TCGCCAGCCCCTCCAGCGTGAACAGGCCGAAGATCTGCCCCCGGGTCCGGTAGAAGGCCACGACCTCCATCACCTGCTCGGCCTCCCAGCCGAGCGCCTCGTAATAGGCCCGCGCCCGGGCCAGGTCGGCAACGGCGAGGGTGATGAAACTCACCCGGTTCTGGTTCTCGATCATGGTCTTTCTCCTTCAGAATTTGGCGCCCAGCAGATCGAGCGGCGTGGTGTCGTCCCAGGCCGCGTCGGTGAGCGGGCGCACCATCAGCCCCTTGGCCGGTTCGTCGATCACGGCGCCGGTCCTTCGCCCGGCCATCTCGACCCGGCGCATTTCGTTGGCGACGGGACGGAAACCGGCAGCGCGGTAGAGCCCGGCAGCGCCGAAAAGCAGGAGGAAGTCGGCCCAGGTGCGCTCTGCCGCCGCGATCGCTTCGGCCAGCATCGCGCTGGCAATGCCTTCGCCGCGCCGCTCCGGTGTCACCGCGACCTCGGCGACAGTCGCGGTGTCGATGAGCCGCGTACCCTGGCGCATGGTTCTGAGCCCAAGCGCGAGATGGCCGACGATCCGGCCCGCGTCGCGCGCGACAATCCGCAGGTGATGGCGGTGCATGTAATGGCCGCGGCCCTCGAACCCGCCATCGAACACCAGATCGAGCAGCGCGCCGATCTCGGCGGCCGTGGCCTTGTCGATGGCCAGTTCGGGGATATGCTCGATCTTCATGGCGCCTCCCAGCCGCAGTCGGACACCCCGTCCGTCTCGCGCACATGCAAATGTTGCGCCCGTGCCCCGAGCTCGACAAACAGCTCCGCGCCGGTCCCGGTCATGAACGCCTGGGCGCCCAGCCCACAGATCTCGTCGTAGAGCGCCGCGCGGCGGCCCGCGTCGAGATGCGCCGCCACCTCGTCGAGCAACAGGATCGGCGGGGCGCCGAAATCGGCGGCCAGCGCCCGGGCATTGGCGAGCACCAGCGACACCAGCAGCGCCTTCTGCTCTCCGGTCGAGGCGTCTTTGGCCGCCACCCCCTTTGCGGCATACACGGCAGCAAGGTCGGCCCGGTGCGGCCCCACCAGCGTGCGCCCGGCCGCGAGATCGCGCCGCCGCCCGTCTTCGAAGGCCTCCGCGAGCGCCGCTTCGCCCACCGGCCCCTCTTCCAGCCCCTCGGCATGCAGCACCGCAAGCTCGGCGGTGGGAAAGCGCGTCTCCGCCTCCGCCTGGGCCGCGACCAGCCGCTCGACCGTATAGGCCCGGTTCGCCTGGATCGCGGCGCCGGCGCTCGCCATCTGCGCCTCCAGCGCGTGGTACCAGTGCCGGTCCGCCGCGCCATCCTTCAAGAGCCGGTTGCGCTCGCGCATCGCCTTCTCATAGGCCAGCACCGCCTCGGCATGGCCGGGCTCGAAGCTCATCGCCATCCGGTCGAGAAACCGCCGCCGCCCCTCGGCCCCCTCGGTCCAGAGCCGGTCCTGCGCCGGCACCAGCCAGACCACGCGCCCGATCCGGCCCAGCGCCACCTGCGCCGCGGGCTTGTCGTCGATCGTCACCTGCCGCGACCCGCCCGCCTCGGCCCAGGTGGCGACCTCGTGCAGCTGGTGCAGCGACTGCAACACCCCCGTCACCTTCCAGCCCAGCGCCTCGGGCCGGCGCGCGATCTCGTCCGCCGCCGCCCGGCGCAGGCCCCGCCCCGGACTGAGCAGGCTCACCGCTTCGAGAATGTTGGTCTTGCCCGCGCCGTTGCGCCCGAAGATCGCCACCGGCCGCCCGTCGAGCGCCAGTACGGCCCGCCGGTGCGAACGAAAATGCGAAAGGGTCAGTTCGCGCAGAAAGAGGCCGGTCATCCCCACCCCTTTTTATTGGCAAAAGTACTCGGCGGCCAGGCAGCGCAGCTATGAAACCCGCCGGTCACACCCGCATCGGCATCACGACATAGATCGCGCTGGTGTCGTTGCCCTCGCGCATCAGCGCGGGCTCGCCCGACGAGTTGAACAGGAACACCGCGTTTTCCCGGTCCACCTGGCTCGCGATCTCGAGGAGGTATTTCGCGTTGAACCCGATCTCCAGCCGCTCGTCGCCATAGGCCACGCCCAGCTCTTCCTCGGCCGCCCCTGCGTCGGGCGCGTTGACGGACAGCACCAGCCGGTCGTCGTCGAGCTGCAGCTTGACCGCGCGCGACCGTTCGCTCGACACCGTCGCCACCCGGTCCACCGCCTTGGCAAACTCGGCGGCGTCCACTTCCATCTTCTTGGTGTTCCCGGTGGGGATCACCCGGGTGTAGTCGGGGAAGGTGCCGTCGATCACCTTCGAGGTCAGCGTGATCTCGGGCGTCGCGAAACGCACCTTGGTCTCGCTCACGCTGACGGCGATTTCCGCCTCGTCGTCGTCGAGCAGCTTCCTGAGCTCGCCCACCGTCTTGCGCGGCACGATCACGCCCGGCATGGTCTCGGCCCCCGCCGGCAGATCGGCATCGACCCGGGCAAGCCGGTGCCCATCGGTCGCCACCGCGCGCAGAACCCGGCCGCCGTCGGCCTCGGAAACGTGCAGATAGACCCCGTTGAGATAATAGCGCGTCTCTTCCGTCGAGATCGCGAATTTCGACTTGTCGAACAGCCGCCGCAGCACCGGCGCGGGGGCGGCGAAATTCGACTCGTATTCCGACGAGGCCATCACCGGGAAATCTTCCTTGGGCAGCGTCGCCAGCGAGAAGTTGGACCGCCCCGCCTCGATCGTCAGCCGCCCGGCCGCCGCATCGGCGGTCAGCCCCACCAGCGCCCCGTCGGGCAGCTTGCGCACGATCTCGTGCAGCATCACCGCGTTGACCGTGGTCGCGCCCGCCCGTTCGACCATCGCGGGCACCTTGTCGACCACTTCGATGTCGAGGTCGGTGGCGCGGAAGGTCACGTCGGCCCCGTCCGCCTCGATCAGCACGTTGGCGAGGATCGGGATGGTGTTGCGCCGCTCGACGACCGACTGCGCCTGGCCCACCGCCTTGAGAAGCGTGGCGCGTTCGATGGAAATCTTCATGACCCTCTCCCGACGAAAGCTGGGACGGCAACCATAGTGCGGTCACCGGCCACCGCAAGAATTTTCAGGAACTTTCCGTCCCTTTGCCGGGGCCGTCAAGAGACCCGGGGAAGCGCCCTCCGGCACCGCCCCACGCCTGTGTTACAAAGCCTGTGATCGCGCAGCCACGCCCGGTCCCCACACCCGGCCGACCCGGTGTCAGCCCTCCAGCGCGCGGCGCAGAAGTTCGAGGTCTTCGGCGATCTGCGGATCGCTCTCGCGCAGCTCGTCGATCTTGCGCACCCCGTGCATGACGGTTGTGTGGTCGCGCCCGCCGAAGCGCCGTCCGATATCGGGCAGCGAGCGCGTCGTGAGGCGCTTGGCCAGCCACATCGCCACCTGCCGCGGCCGGGCAATCGACCGCTGGCGTTTCGGCCCGACCATGTCGGACATGCGGATGTTGTAATGTTCCGCCACCTTGCGCTGGATCTCCTCGACCGTGACCTTGCGGTCGGTCGCACGCAGGATGTCGGCCAGCGCGTCCTGCGCCTTTTCCAGCGTGATTTCCTGGCCCACCAGCGAGGCGAAGGCAAAGAGCCGCATCAGCGCGCCTTCGAGCACGCGCACATTGGTCGAGATCCGGTGGGCGAGAAACTCGAGCACGCCGTCGGCGATCTGCAGATCGGGGTATTCCTCGCGGTAGCGCGCCACCTTGGTCTGCAGGATGCCGAGCCTGAGCTCGTAATCGGTCGGGTGCAGGTCCACCACCAGCCCCGACTGCAGCCGCGACTTGATCCGCTCTTCGAGATCCTTGATCTCGCCCGGCGCCCGGTCGGCGGACAGCACGATCTGCTTGTTCTGGTCGACGAGCGCGTTGAACGTGTGGAAAAA
>JAGRMP010000149.1:3940-6007 GCA_020441225.1 Maritimibacter sp.
CGACCGTGCGGAACAGGTGCTTGAAATCCATCATCTGCTTTTCGCGCAGCGCCTGCACGAAGCGGTACATGAACTGCTCGGCGGAGAGATAGACCACCTTGAGCGCCGGGTTGCGGGCCTGGATCTCCCAGGCGATGGCATGCATCAGGTGGGTCTTGCCCAGGCCCACGCCGCCATAGAGAAACAACGGGTTGAAGGTGACCGGCCCGCCTTCGGCCACGCGGCGCGCGGCGGCATGGGCCAGCTGGTTGGGCTTGCCGACGACGAAACTGTCAAAGGTGAAACGCGGGTCGAGCGGCGCGCCGGGCAGTTCCTCGCTTTCCCATTTCACTTGGGTTCCGACGGCTTGCGCCACCTCGTCGGCGGCGGCATCGACGGGCTGCGGCCCGGTGGGCACGCGCGCGGCAGGCGCCACGGTAAACTCGAGCCGGGACACCGGTTCGAACGCCGACATGTGGCGCATGATCCGGTCGCCATAATTCCGTTGCACCCAGTTGCCGACGAAATTGGTCGGCACGAAAAAGGTCGCCACGCCGTCTTCCAGCCCGTTCAGCTCCAGAGGTTCGATCCAATTGCGATAGTGGTTCTGTCCGATCTCCGACAGCAACCGTTCCCGCACCTGTCCCCACATGTTTCTTGTCATGTTCTTTTTTGACCTGTCTTCCGCCCTGCGCGGTCTTTCGCTGCACAATACATAACCGGCCCGGCCACTGTGCCGGGCGCACTTGATACCTCCGCATCGTCCCCAAAAAGACGCGGTGCGAGTCGAGCCGGAAGGCCCTGTGCCGAGTAAAACAAACCATGCCTGCCGGCCGCACAGTACTGGCGGTCGGCGCCGCGACATGCGCACCAACCCCCCGGTCGGCCGCGTCGCGGTCGGTCTTACTGGTCCCGTGGAGCCCCCCTCAATTGGCCCCCTCCGGTAGTCTTGGCGGCGGGTCCCCCCCGTCCTGCGTCGACATCCGGTGTTTCCCAAGTCGGCGACGTGAATCGCACCAGCAAACTAGACGCCCCGGCAGGGCAGCGGCAACCGATCCATTCGCTTGACTCCGGAATGCCGAAAACGAATCCGGAGGCCGATTTCCGAATCCGGGTTTTCCCCTTTTATTTGAAAGATTTCACAAAAAACGGCGTCCCTCGCGGAACGCCGTGTTCGTGTTTTATTCGTCGCAGGTCGGTGGCCGATTTCTCAGCCGAGCGCCTTCACCCGCGCGGCCAGCCGCGACATTTTGCGAGACGCGGTGTTCTTGTGGAACACACCTTTGGTGACACCGCGCATCAATTCCGGCTGAGCCGCCTTGAGGGCTGCAGCGGCGACGTCCTTGTCGCCCGAAGCGATCGCTTCCTCGACTTTGCGCAGGTAGGTGCGGATGCGCGAACGGCGGGCTTTGTTGATCTGGAAACGGCGCTCGTTCTGGCGGGCGCGTTTCTTGGACTGAGGCGAGTTGGCCATATCGGTTCCCTTTCCCGGGGTCGTGTGAATTCAAGACTGCACGTCGAAACCGACCCCGGCCGGGTTCCGTACCGGCACAATCCAGCCAAAGCGGGCCTCACGCGCATGATCCGGCCGCATATAGGCGCATTCCGGCGGCTTGTGAAGCCCAAAACGCGTGCGGCTACGGGCCTCGGCCGACCCGTCCGCACCCACGCCCCCGTGCTACCGGTCGCGGAACTGCGGTTCGCGTTTCTCGATGAAGGCGTTCATGCCCTCTTTCTGGTCCTCGGTCGCGAACAGCGCCTGGAACAGTCGGCGTTCGTGCAGGATCGCCTCGCTCAGCGGCATCTCGTCGGCCCGGCGCACCGCTTCCTTGATCGCCATGATCGACATCGCGCTCTTCTCGGCGATGCGCTTCGCGGCCGCCGTCGCTTCCTCGATGAGCTTCTTCGCCGGCACCACCCGCGCCACCAGCCCGGCGCGCTCGGCCTCTTCGGCCTCCATGAACCGGCCGGTCAGCGCCATGTCCATGGCCTTGGCCCGCCCGACCAGCTTGGTCAGGCGCACCGACCCGCCCAGGCCCGGCATCACCCCGAGGTTCACCTCGGGCTGGCCGAATTTCGCATTGTCGG
>JAGRMP010000149.1:6118-6808 GCA_020441225.1 Maritimibacter sp.
TGCGCATGATCGCCCGTTCCTCGGCCGTGAACAGGTCTTCCGTAAACACGTCGACGAAGCTCTTCTCGGACATCAGCTTGATATCCGCCCCGGCGGCAAACGCCTTTTCGGAGCCGGTCAGGATGATCGCCCGCACCTTGTCGTTCTTCTGCGCCTCGCCGAGCGCGGTGCCGATCTCGCGCAGCAGCTCAAGGTTGAGCGCATTCATCGCCTCCGGCCGGTCCAGCCGGATCAGGCAGATGTTGTCTTCGATGTCGACGATGATGTTTTCGTAGGCCATGCCACCCCTTTCCGGCCACCCCCTCAGAGGCTGTCCCCGTGCAATGCCGTCAAACACCGGAACCTATGCAAGCCGCCGGTAGGGCGCAAGTCATGTTTGGCAGCGCGGGCAGTAGAAGCTCGACCGTCCGGACTGCACGATCCGCCGCACCGTGCCGCCGCAGCCGGGTGTTACGCAGGGCGCGCCCGCGCGGTCGTAGACCCGGAAAGCGTGCTGGAAATACCCCAGCTCGCCACTCGCCTGCCGGTAGTCCTTGAGCGACGACCCGCCAGAGGCGATGGCTTCGGCAAGCACGTCGCGGATCACCGGCACCAGCGCCGCCACCCGCCGCGCCGAGAGCGCACCGGCCTTGCGCCGCGGGTTGATCCCGGCCCGGTGCAGCGCTTCGCAGACGTAGATGTTGCCCAGCC
>JAGRMP010000686.1 GCA_020441225.1 Maritimibacter sp.
GGCGTCAGCGGCCGGTCGGCGCGGATCATCAGCCCGATCTGCACCGGCGTCACGCGATCGGTGAGCGGGATGCGCACGATCTTCCACCTGGGCGCAATCTCGTCGAGGAGCAGCGTCGGGAAGGAGCAGACCCGCTCGCTGCCCTCGATCATCGCGAGCAGGCTGGTGATCGAATCCGACGTGATCACCGGGTCGGGCGGGGTCATCCCGAGGCGGCGGAAATCCTGGCCGACGCCAAAGACCCGGCGGCGCGGCCCGATCATGATCCATTCGGCTCCGGTCAGCTCGGAAAGCCGGGTTACCCCCGCGTAGCGCGAGCCCGCCCCGGTAATGACCGAGATCGGCGAAGCGAAGAGGTCTTTCACGATCAGCCCCGAGCGCGCCTCGGTCTCGGCCACCGGCCCGATCACAATATCGGTCTCGCTCGAGCGCAGGGTCGCCAGCGTCGAGGGCGGATGGCCGCCCGCGATCTGCACATGCACGCCGGGGAACCGGCGGCGAAACCGGTCCATCACCTTGGGGATGATCCGCACCGCGGCGAGCGGCGAGACGGTGACGTGCAGCGCACCGGAACGGTCGCCCTGGATCTGGCGCACCTCCTCGTCGAGCTTGCGCAGCTCCGCCTGCACCACCCGGGCGCGCGCGATCACCGCGCGGCCCACCTCGGTCGGCTCCACGCCCCGCGCCGCACGAGTGAAGATCCGCGCGCCCAGCGCGTCCTCGGCCTGGCGCAGCGCCTTGGTGAGCGCGGGCTGGGTCTTGCCCACGAGCCCGGCCGCCGCGCGCAGGCTGCCCGCGTCGGCGATGGCGACGATGATCTCGACATGGCTGGGTTTCATGCGCGGTCCCTCCCGCCGCCTTGGTAGCACGAGGCGCGCGGCGGGCAGAAGAGGAGAGGCTAGCGCCGCAGCACCCGACCCGTGCCCGCGTCCGCCGCCGCGCCGCCCTCCCAGCTCCGGCCGCCGTTGACCAGCACAAGCGCAATCCCGCGCGACGGCGCGACGGGGTCGTCGTAATCGGCGACATCGAGCACCCTGTCCGGATCGAACAGCACCAGATCGGCGAAGTATCCCTCCCGGACAAGACCGCGCTCGCGCAGGCCCAGCACCGCCGCTGTCTGGCCGGTCATCTTGGCGACGGCGCGCTCCATGGGCATCAGCGCCCGGTCGCGGCTGAAGTGGCCGAGCACGCGCGGGAACGTCCCCCAGAGCCGCGGATGCGGCCGCCGGTCGCGCGGCAGCCCATCGGAGCCGACCAGGCTGGGCGGGTAACTCAGGATGCGGTCGAGGTCTTCGCCGTCCATCTGGTGATAGATCGCGCCACCCGGCTTGAGCCGTTCGAGCGCGGCGCTTTCCGACACGTCCCAATCGCGGGCGATCTCGTCCAGATCGCGCCCGTTCATCTCCGGATGCGGGTCGGACCAGGTGACGGTGACCCTTGTGCTGTCGCGGGCAAACCCCTCGATCAGCACCGTGGAGCTCGCGGTGTAGGGGTAGACGTCGAGATCGAGCGTGAGTTCCTGCCGCGCCTCGGCGATCATCGCAAGCGTCGTCCGCGAGAGCCCGAAAGAGGCTTCGCCGCAGCACTTGTGATGCGAGATCAGCGTCCGGGCCCCGGTGCGCCGGGCGATGTCGATGGTCTCGGCCACGGCCGAAACGACCCCGCTGCGCTCGTCGCGCATATGCGTGGTCCACAGCGCCCCGGCGGCGGCGACATCGCTGACCAGCGCCAGAAGTTCCGCCGTCGCCGTGGCCTTGGCCGGCGAATAGGCGAGCCCGGTCGAGAGCCCGGCAGCGCCCGCGTCGAGCGCGGCGGCGAGGTCGCGGCGCATCGCGGCAGTCTCGGCCTCCGTCGCGGGGCCGTCGAGCCCGTCCATCGCCCGGGCCCTCAGCGCGGTATGGCCGACCAGCGGCACCACGTTGACCGCCGGGCGGGCCGCCTCGACGGCGGCGAGATATTCGGCAAAGCCCGTGTAGCGAAAGGCGCCGGCCCCGCCCAAGAGATCGAGCGGCGGGATCGGCGTGGGGTGCCGCGTGTGCGGGTCGGGCGCGGCGCTGATCCCGCAATTGCCGGTCACGACCGTGGTGACCCCCTGGCTCACCTTCGGGGCAGACCCGACGCGGGTGAGAACCGCCAGGTCGTCATGGGTGTGCACGTCGATGAACCCCGGCGCGAGGGCGAGGCCGGCGGCCTCGACGGTCTCCGCCGCCCGCAGGCCGAGCGCGGGGCCGACCGCCGCGATCCTGTCCCCGGTCACCGCCACGTCCAGCACCTGCCCGGGCGCGCCGCTGCCGTCGTAGACACGGGCGCCGCGGATGAGCAGGTCCGCCTGCGCCATCAATCCTCCTCCCACCAGGTCGTCACGCCCCCGCCGCGACCCGCGACGATGCGGCCCTGTTCGACCCGGCAATAGACCTCGCGGACGACACGGCCGACCACCCGGCCGCCGCGCGTGACCGGGTCGCCGCGCAGCGCGACGGAGCCTTCCCAGTCCGGGCCGAGCCAGATCGGATCGTCGACCAGGATCGCCGCCACCCCACCATCCGGTCCGAGATCCAGCCCCCGCCTGTCGGCAAGCGTCACGCTCCGCCCGATGAGCCGGGCCTCTCCGGTGTAGGCGTCTTCGGGCAGGGCTGCGTCGATGGCGGCGGCGACCGCGAGATCGGCGAGCGCGCGGTGCG
>JAGRMP010000009.1 GCA_020441225.1 Maritimibacter sp.
TGTGGATAGGCATGCAAGATTGACCCCCATCGAGGGGTGATCGGCGTCCAAAAGTGACCCCCCTGACAATTCTGTTCAGAAGCTTCCCCAAAAGCATGGGGGAGCAGTTCGGGGATGTTGGTTGTGGAGACGATCGCGAAGATCAGGCGTGCGCATTTCGTCGACGGCAAGTCGATCAAGCAGATCTGCCGGGAGCTGCGGGTATCGCGTAACACGGTGCGCAAGGTCATCCGCTCGGGCGCGACCGAGTTCACCTATGATCGCGCAACGCAGCCCCGGCCGAAGATCGATCCCTGGCGCTCGGAGCTGGACGAGATGCTGGCCGAGAATGCCCGGCGGCCGAAGCGCGAACGTCTGACGCTGGTGCGGATCTACGAGGAGCTGCGCAACCGCGGCTACGGTGGCGGCTATGATGCGGTGCGGCGCTATGCGGCCAGTTGGTCGAAGGCGACCCGGGAGGCGTCTGCGGCGGCCTATGTGCCGCTGAGCTTCGACCCGGGCGAGGCCTACCAGTTCGACTGGAGCCATGAGATCGTGATCCTCGATGGCGCGACCGTGACGGTGAAGGTCGCCCATGTCCGCCTGAGCCACAGCCGGATGCTGTTCGTGCGCGCCTACCCGCGCGAGACCCAGGAGATGGTCTTCGATGCCCACGACAAGGCGTTCGCCTTCTTTGGCGGCGCCTGCGCCCGCGGGATCTATGACAACATGAAGACGGCGGTGGACGCGATCTTCGTCGGCAAGGATCGGGCCTACAACCGGCGGTTCGAGCAGATGTGCGGCCATTACCTCGTCGAACCCGTCGCCTGCACGCCCGCTTCGGGCTGGGAGAAGGGCCAGGTCGAGAACCAGGTGGGCGTGATCCGGCGCCGGTTCTTCGTGCCGCGCCCGAGGTTCAAATCCTATACCGAGCTGAACGCCTGGCTCGAAGACCGCTGCCTGGCCTACGCACGGGCAAACGCGCATCCGGAGCTGCGGGAGAAGACGATCTGGGAGGTGTTCGAGGACGAGCGCCCGAGCCTCGTGCCCTATGTCGGCCCCTTCGACGGGTTCCACGCCGTGCCGGCGTCGGTGTCCAAGACCTGCCTCGTCCGGTTCGACAACAACCGCTACTCGGTCGATGCCCGCGCCGTGGGGCGGCCGGTCGAGATCCGGGCCTATGCCGATCGGCTCGAATGCTGGCAGGACGGCCGGATCGTCGGTCAGCACGCACGTGCCTTCGGGCGCGGCAAGACCATCTACGATCCGCTGCATTACATCCCCGTATTGGCCCGCAAACCCGGTGCTCTGCGCAACGGCGCGCCATTCAAGGAATGGGATCTGCCGATCGCGATCCGACGCGTGCAGCGCAAGCTGGAGCGTCAGCCCGGCGGCGACCGGCAGACGGTCGAGATCCTGGCCTCCGTGCTGACGGACGGGATCGAGGCCGTCGAGGCCGCCTGCGCCGAGGCGCTGTCGCACAACGTCCATTCCGCCGGTGTGGTGCTGAACATCCTGGCCCGCCATCGCGAGCCGCCACCGCCCCTGACGATCACGACCCCGGACGCGCTGAAGCTCGCGTGCGAACCGGCCGCCGATTGCGACCGCTATGACAGCCTGAGGAGACAGACAGATGGAACGTTCCGACGTGTTGGACGCGATGGGGAAGCTGAAGCTCTACGGCATGAGGGCGTCCTACGACGAGATCATCACCACCGCCCGCAAGCGCCAGCACGAGCCACAGCAGATCATCGGCGACCTGCTGACCGCCGAGATCAGTGAGAAGCAGGCGCGCTCGATCAAATACCAGATGACCATCGCCAAGCTCCCGCTGGCCAAGGAACTCGAGGAGTTCGACTTCGACGCGGCCGAGGTCAACGAGACCCTGGTCCGCGACCTGGCCACCGGTGACTTCCTCGATCACCAGCGCAACCTCGTGCTGATCGGCGGCACCGGAACCGGCAAGACCCACCTGGCCGTCAGCGTCGCCCGCGCCTGCATCCGGGCCGGGCGCCGGGGGCGGTTCTTCAACGTCGTCGACCTGGTGAACAAGCTGGACGCAGAGGCCCGTGCCGAACGGCAGGGCCGGACCGCAGAGCTGATCTCCCGCCTCGACTTCCTGATCCTCGACGAGCTCGGTTACCTCCCCTTCGCCCAGACCGGCGGCCAGCTCCTGTTCCACCTGATCAGCAAGCTCTACGAGCGAACTTCCATCATCGTCACGACCAACCTGGCGTTCGGCGAATGGCCCAGCGTCTTTGGCGACGCCAAGATGACAACCGCGCTGCTCGACCGCCTGACACATCACTGCGAGATCGTCGAGACCGGCAACGAAAGCTGGCGCTTCAAGAACCGAGCCTGACGCCCGGCATCACCCCCGCTGGCCCGCCGCCGCTGCGTTAACTGGAGACTACGCAGCGCCGGGCCAGCTCCGATCCAACGGGGTCAATGTTGGATGCTGAAAGGGGGTCAACATTGGATGCTGTTTGACACTGCAGAGCAACGTAGGGTTGGCTCTTCGTGGAGTCACGCTCGTCGGCGGCGGGTTCATAGTACCAATGGCGACACTTGCAAGCATGTCTTCGTCTGTCATCGAAAGCGAACGACATCGTTACAGGGCATTTTTCAACGGCAAGGACGTTATCGGGACGCCCCGGAACTCCGGTGTCATTGACCTTTTCGGATTGTCAGAGATTGACGCGAAGCGCCTCCACCCAAGAGCGTACCAACACCTTTCGGACACAGTCCGACCGGAACGAATGACAAACAACCGGAAGTCCTACCGAGACTACTGGTGGATATTTGCTGAGCCCAGAAGTGACTGGCGGCACTGCGCAGAGGAGTTGGAAAGGTACATTGTGACGCCCATGACAGCAAAACATCGGTTCTTCGTCTTCCTCGATCAGGCTGTTCTTCCGGACCAAGGACTGATCCCGATTGGCCTTGATGATGCTGCCTTTCTATCCGTGCTCTCGTCGTCGATCCATTTGACCTGGACCCTTCGCCAAGGTGGAACGCTCGAAGACAGACCGCGTTACAACAACTCCCGCTGTTTCAAACCCTTCCCCTTCCCCGACCTCACCGAGGCCCAGCGCACCCGCCTGCGTTCGCTCGGGGAGCAACTCGACGCCCACCGCAAGGCGCAGCAGGTGGCGCATCCCAAGCTCACCCTGACCCAGATGTACAACGTCCTCGAAAAACTCCGCGCCGTTGAACGGATCGAGGGCAAGGACCGCGAGATCTACGACCAGGGTCTCATCGGCATCCTGCGCGACATCCACGACCAGATCGACGCTGCCGTGGCGGACGCCTACGGCTGGCCCGCCGACCTCTCCGACGAAGACATCCTGTTCCGCCTCGTGGCCCTCAACAAGGAACGCGCCGAGGAGGAAGCGCGCGGGGTCGTCCGCTGGCTTCGCCCCGAATACCAGAACCCCGAGGGCAAGTCCGCCACCAAGGGCGAGACATCCGAGATGGAGCTTGGCCCGGCTGTGGCGGCAGAGAAGGCCCCATGGCCCAAGACCCTCCCCGACCAGATCGCAGCCGTCAGAGAGGCCTTGGAGGACGCAGGAGAGGCCACCCCGGAACAGATCGCCCGCACTTTCAAGCGCGCCCGCACCGCGAGCGTCCAGCCGCTCCTAGAGAGCCTCGCGGCGCTGGGGCAGGCTGTCCAGACAGAGAGCGGCACTTACACGGTATGACCCGAGCAAAGGAGTAGCCTTCCCATGACGACAGTATGGGGCATCCACATGCCAGAGGAGCTCGGTGCTGAGGCCGTCGAGAAAAGCCAAGTCTCCATCGGCTGGCCCGAGATCGGGGACTTGAGCAAGTTGCCGCCCGACCGAGAGGCCATCAAGGAGGCCATAGCGCGGGCCTACCCTGACAAGAAGCAAGGTGCCATTCCCGTAGAGGCAGGAGTGATCTACCGCTTCGTGCATGAGGTGAAGGCAGGCGATTATGTCATCTATCCCTCCAAACACAACCGCATGGTCAACATCGGCAAGTTCACCGGCGAGTTCCTGTATGCGGTCGGCAGCGAGGCGGACATACTCAACATGCCCAACTCTCGTGCCGTGACTTGGCTCGGCCACTTCCCCCGTAGCGATTTCAGCCAATCTGCGCTCTACGAGATCGGCTCCTTCATCACGCTGTTCAAAGTCAAGAACTACGCGGCGGAGTTCCTCGCCAAAGTGGACCCGGCTTACATCGCGCCGAAGCTCGAAGACGAGGACGCCACACCGGACGACGACAGTGTGTCGAGCACGGTCACGAGGCAGGCCGAAGAGACAGCGCAGGACTTCGTCATCAAACGCATCTACTCGCATCTCTCCGGGCATGACTTCGAGAGCTTCATCGCCCACCTCTTGGAGTGCATGGGCTACACAGTCCGGGTCACGCAGAAATCCGGTGACGGGGGCGTGGACGTGATCGCGCACAACGACAAGCTCGGCTTCGAGCCCCCCATCATCAAGGTCCAGTGCAAGAGGACCACCAACCAGATCAACGAGACGCAGGTACGCGAGCTGCTGGGCACACTCGTGGAGGGCGAATACGGTCTCTTCGTAACCCTTGGGGCCTATGACCGAAAAGCACGACTATCAGAGCGCAACCTGTCCAAGCTGCGGCTTATCGACGGTGACCAGTTGTTTGAACTCGTAGTTCGGCACTACTCGCAGCTATCACCGAGATACCGCACAATGATCCCGCTCAGGCAGATCTACGTGCCTGATCTTCGGTAACACGGCAGTTGGGAACACTTGGAGCAGGCAGTGTTTTACTTGGACGAGATGCACGACGGAGTTAATGGCTGGCATTGCCTATCCACCTCTAGTGACTGGGAAGGATGGCTGAAGGCGACAATCCCTCACGACTGGGACCGCGAGGTCAAACGGCGCCTCGTTTCCAACTTGAAGCACACGCTGGTTGGGCTTGAGATGAAGGCGGGACTTATTCAGCCTCAGCAAAATTCTCGGAAAACGGGACGTTCGTTATTGTTTGAGCCATACTTCCAGGTAATGACCTTTGAGTTCTGCGTAGGCACTTTCTCAGTATGCGAAGGGCTAGGCTCCGCCTTCCATCTCGCCAACGCTGGAGGAGATGCAGAGCGCCGGGTGGGAGTGGACCAGTGGAAAGCTGCGTTGGTTGCCCACTTCGACCCGACACACGAACACGGGCTTGAGCAGAACGTGACCCAGGTTAAAGTCATCCGAGACAAAATGCATCAAGACAGGCTAGGTGCCCGGGAGGACATCGACTGGCACGACTTCGGGTATGGGTCATGATGACCTCCTTGGTTGCGGTCCGTTGGACCAGGTTTCATGGTGGGAGATGGATCGGGGCGAAGCCGAGCTAGAAGCCCGGGGGGCGACGCAAGCGGCACAGCACTTCGGGCCAGCGCAAGCACTTGTGCGTCGGCGGAGGGTCGATCCGGCGTTCACATCGCATCAGGTGATTACCCGATGCCGCGTGACGTGTGCTGGGAGTGATCTGGGAACTATCCCAATAACATTCCCTTACAGGTTTTCTGATAATATGAAGCTATTTCAATTACTTGTAGGCTATCTACTCCACGGCAAATGGAGCAAGTGCGTGAAGTGCCGAGTGACGTGGCGCTTCCTTCCTCTAGAAACGAGGGAACTAGCGGGGCGACGGTGCCAAGGCGTTGAAAACAGCGATGGCTGTGCTTGGTATGTGTCTAGGGACGGAGGGTTAGTCGGCGTCGGATGGATGCTTGTCCAACAACAACGGTTCCGCTACACCGACATCCGGGAACGGCCGCTTCACGCCATCTTCTCTACAAGACGAGGCGTCAGGGGCGATCCGCCAGACTACCGGGGCCACGCCAACAGAGAAATCGCCCTGCAAGAAGTGGCTCGCGAGGCGGATTGGCATCAGCCGAAGAGCTTCACGGACGCTTTCCACGTCTAGCGGACGAGGGAACAAGGGCCCCTCAACACGGCCGCCCCGCTCTTGGATGCTGTCTCAGGTCACTCCTGAACCCGTCGGCCACTTGTCTACCAGACGAAGGGGCAAGGCTCGCTGTGAGCCGAGCCATTCGGTCCTGTCTTCAGAACGAAGGGACAAGGCCCCGCGCCGTTTGCCTGCGGTTCCTGTGCGCCCCCCAGCACCGCGCCCCGCTCGCGACCAAGCTCTGCTTTTTCTCCTACAGAACGGAAGGATAAGGGCGCTCGATTACCTGCACGAACGCCCTGCTGGCCACTCCCGGGTCGTTCACGCTGCCCTCATCTTCTTCGCGAGGTCCTCTGCCCGGAGGTGGGTGTAGCGGAACAGCATCCTTGGGTCCCTGTGACCGCTTATCAAGGCGACCTCAGGCACGCTCAACCTCGAAGATGGCGCGCAACAGGCCCAGGTCCCGGATCACCGTGCCCGCACTGACGGAGCGGAGGCGCTCATCCCGGTAGCGGCTGAAGGTCTGCGGTGTGATCTTCGACAGCGGCCGGGCCGCCCACGGCTGACGCACGAGCAGGTCCAGACGCTTGTTCTCCGACGCAGCACCGCGCTTCCGCACGGTCACCTCGCGCCGGTAGCGATCCAGCACGTCGCGCACGGTCGTGCGGTCCAGCACCCTGTGGTCCACCCGCAGCGCAGACGCTTCCAGTTCCGCCTCAGTCTGGCGTGCCCAGCGGTCCGCGTCGCGCTTGGAAGTGAAGGATTTGGTGCGCGCGGCGTGTCCCTTGATGCGGACTTGCGCCTGCCACTTGCCGTTGCGGTTCCTGATTGTGGCCATGTCAAAACTCCTCTCGGTGTGACCAGAGTGTGACAAGCTGCAATTCAGGGGTTTTTCCCGGCTGCCCCAACAACGGCTATCACCGTTGTAAACAAGGGGCTTGGCGGTGGCGCACCCGAGAGGATTCGAAC
>JAGRMP010000150.1:0-479 GCA_020441225.1 Maritimibacter sp.
TCGGCCGTCTCGGCGGGCAGCTCCGCGTGCTCCCCGGCGCGGTGATCGGCTGGGACATGTCCGCCGCGCTGGCGCTCGGTGACGCGCTCGGCGTGCCGCCGCTCGCCATGGCCGAACTGCTGCCCGTCATCGAAGCGGTGATGGTCGCCAAACTCAACGAACAGATGGAACGCCCCGATGGCTGAAAAACGCGTCAGCGTCCGCCTTGCGGCGGTCGGTGGTCGGCAGGTGCGTGCCGAACTGGAAGGCGTCGGCGAAGCCGGTGCCCGCGGCTTCGGACGGCTAGGCCGGGAAATGGAAGCGGCGAATACCCGGCTTGCGGCCTTCTCGCGGCGGGTGCGTGTGGCCGCCGCAGCCGCCGTGGCCGCCGCAGCCGCCGCTGGCGTGGCGATGATCCGCTCTGGCCTCCAGACCGTCGATGCGCAGGCGAAGCTCGCGCAGTCGCTTGGCACCACGGTCGCCTCGATCCAGACGCTGGA
>JAGRMP010000150.1:538-842 GCA_020441225.1 Maritimibacter sp.
TGACCCGCCGTCTCAGCCAGGCGGCTGCCGGGACCGGTCCTGCCGCCGACGCGCTCGACCGGCTGGGGCTCTCGGCCAACGAGCTGATCGCGCTGCCGCTGGACCGCCGTGTGGGTGCGATCAACGCCGCCATCGAGAACTTTGTGCCCGCCGCCGAACGCGCGGCCGTCGCGGGCCAGCTCTTCGGTGAGGAAGGCTCCATCGCCATGTCGCGGATCGACACCGCGACGCTGCGCCAGGCGACCGAGGATGTGCTTGCCTTCGGGGTGGTGGTCTCCGAACAGGATGCCGACCAGATCGAGCG
>JAGRMP010000150.1:1016-1693 GCA_020441225.1 Maritimibacter sp.
CGCCTGACCACCTATGCCGTGACCTTCGCGACCTTCCTCGCGGGCCGCTGGGTCGCCGGGCTGGCCGCCGCCGC
Organism: Maritimibacter sp.; assembly: GCA_020441225.1. The sequence goes on from JAGRMP010000150.1 coordinate 1,091, forward strand.
ACTGTCGGTGCGAGGATTCGCAACCGCTCTCGTCGTCCTGCGCGGGGCATTGATCCGCACCGGCATCGGTGCCCTGATCGTCGGCGTCGGCGAGCTGATCTATCAGCTGTCCCAATTCGTCGCCCGCGTGGGCGGGGTCGGCGAGGCCTTCCGGTTGCTCTCCGATCTGGCCTCCGAGGTCTGGTCGCGGGTCGGGCTCGCTCTCGACGCCGCGCTGGCCCGCATGGCTGCCGGATGGGAGGGGCTGAAGGCCGCCGCGCTCTCTGCGCTCGACGGCACCGTCGCGGGCGTCGTGGGTTTTGGGGACCGCACTGTCGGGATCTTCCAAGGAGCCTATGACGGCGCGGTGGCGATCTGGGGCAGCCTGCCAGGGGCCATCGGTGACTTCGCTTACCAGGCCGCGAACGGTCTGATCGGCGGGGTGGAGGCCATGCTGAACGGCGTGGTCACCCGCATCAACAGCTTCATCGAGACCCTGAACGCCGCGCTGGCCCTGCTGCCCGAATGGGCGACCGGCGAAGGCGGCGTGCGGATCGGCACGCTCGACGCGGTGGACCTGAGCCGGATCGACAACCCGTTCGAGGGTGCAGCGACGGCGGCCGG
>JAGRMP010000151.1:0-3858 GCA_020441225.1 Maritimibacter sp.
GCCAGTTTCTCGGCGAGGTTGACGACCTTCATCCCGTGTCCTTCTTCGTTGCTGAAATTCTCCACGGGGGTCCGGGGGTGTGAAACCCCCGGCTCCGACATCAGTCGCCCACCGCCACGCTGCCCGCCTCGCCCACGGCCCGGTACATCGGCCGGTACATGTCCTCGACCGAGGCGGCCGGGTGGTGGAAACGGCCCGGCGTCACCGCGCGCACGACATAGGCCAGCCGCACCGGCTTGTCCGAACTCCAGTCGACCGCGGCAAGGAAACGGTCCTGGCGGAACTCGACCGTCTCGGTCTCGTTGGTCACCTGCAGCCAATCGAGCGCGCGGATATCGCCGGCGCTCAGAAGGTTGGGGTTGTCGATCTCGAACCCGGCCGGCAGCGGGTCGGTGATCATCAGCCGGCCTTCCGAGGCCTCCCAGGGGGTGACCGTGAGCAATGTCACCAGCCGCTCTCCATGGGCCACCTCGGACGCATCGGCGGGCTCGCCCTCGAGGGTGAAATACCGCCGCTCGATCGCGTAGCCGTTGCCCGAGGCGGGCGGGGCCACCTCCGGCACGCCGAAGGTGGTCACCGTGAGGTCGGTGTCGGCGTCGCCGGTATTGGCGATCACCTTGGGCGTGACCAGCTCGATGTCGCTCAGCACTTCGACCAGCGGACCGGTGAGCGCGGTGCCGTCGAGCGTGAGCCCGGCGCCCGGCGCCGCGCCGAGCACCGCGTGCGCGGCCAGCAGGGTCCAGCTCGCCTCCTGGGTCGAGAGCCGGGCCGGGGCGCCCGCGAGGCGGGTGAACAGCGCGTCGCGGTCCACGGCTTCGCTGCCTGCTTCGACCGCGAGGGCCAGCACGGCGGCGGTATCGCGCAGATCGGTGCCGTAATCGGCGCGCCAGAACTGGCCGTCGTCCGGCGCCGCGGCAATCTGGCGGCTGGCGCGGGCGAACATCCGGTCGGCCCGGGTCGGGTCGCCATAGGCCGCGAGCGCCGCGCCGAGCTGGGCGGAGGCCAGCGGCGTGGCGAAGGCGTCGGCCTTCACATCGGCGAAGTAGCGCAGATCGCCCATCGCCGCGCCGCCCTCGCGGGCGAGCACGTAGAGCGCATAGGCGAGATCTTCGCCGCCGTCCTCGAGATCGGGGTAGTAGTTCACCCGGTTGCGCAAATTGTCCATCGCGGCGCGGAAGGCGGTGTCGGGCACGGCGTAGCCCTGGGCACGCGCACGGGCGAGGAAATCGCTCGCGTAGCTGTCGAGCCAGAGATCGCCCGAGTCGGGCCGCCAGACACCGAAGCTCCCGGAGGCCGACTGGTTGGCGAGCACCGCGGTGATCGCCTTCTGGATCCGGTCGGGCAGGTCGTCGCGGTCGGCGAGCCCCATCGCCTCGGCAAGGCCGGAGAGATAGAGCAGCGGCAGCGCGCGCGAGGTTTGCTGTTCAGTGCAGCCGTAGGGGTAGCGGTCGAGCCGGTCGATGAGCCCGGCCGCGTCGATCCGCGCGAGCGGCCCGGCGGTGACGGTCGCACGCGCGGCGGTGAGGCCGGCGAAGAGGTCCTGCGTAAGCGAGAAACTTTCGCCCGCCGCCAGCGTCAGCCGCGAGGTCTGGGCGACCTCGGGGTCGAGCCGTTCGACCGGCAGCGAGAGCGTCTTGGTCAGCTCGGTGCCGTCGGGCGTGGTGAGCACGACATTGACCGGGTGGACGCCGATTTCGCTGGCCGTGACCGGCAGCGAGAAGCGTTGGGTCTCCCCTTCGCCGAGGTCGAAACTGTGGGCGAAGCTCGAGCCCGCGACCGCGACCGCCCCGGTCTCGGAGCCGGCGCTCAGCCGCACCTCGCCGGTGGGGCCGGTCGCGTGTGTCACTTCGAGAAGCAGCCGCCCCTCGTCGCCCGGCGCAAGGAAGCGCGGCAGCGAAGCGGTCACCACCACCGGGTCGCGCACCAGCACGTCCGATGAGGCCTCGCCAAGCCCGGTGTCGGACCAGGCGACAGCCATGAGCCGCACCGTGCCGTTGAATTCCGGCAGGTCGAATGTGGCTCTGACCTGCCCGTTAGAGACGGTCAGAGGCCCCGAGAACTGCGCCAACAGCTCCTCGGTCGGCGGCGGGGCCTGCATCCGCATCGCGGCCAAGGCGTCGCCGCCCGAGCGGATCGTGCCCATCGCGCCCGAGCGCCCGTCGATGAGGCGACCGTAGAGGTCGCGCAGCGACATGCCGAGGCGGCGCTGGCCGAAATAGTGGTCCGAGGGATCGGGGCTCGCAAAGGAGGTGAGATTGAGAATGCCGACGTCAACCGCGGCGATGGTCGCGTAAGCGGTCTCGCCTTCGGCAATGCCGTCGATGTCCAGTACCACTTCGAGCGGTCCGCGCGGGCTGGCCTCTGCTGCAACGTCGAAGCGCGCGCTGAGCGCATGCGCACCCGGGTCGACCGTGGCATGGGCGAGGCCCAGCGCGCGGGTCGGATCATGACCGGTGGCGCCGTCGAGGGGCTGGACCAGCGTCGCGGTCACATAGGCGCCCGCGCCCCAATCGTCGGTCACCGGCAGGGTGACGGTGTTTTCGCCCGCCACCGCGTCGACGGCGACCATGTCGATCAGCCGGTTCGAGACCACGGTCACCAGCGCCTTGCCCGCGGTGCGGGGCACGAAACGCAGGGTCGCGGTGTCGCCCGGGGCGTAGCGCTCGGCGTCGAGCGAGACCTCGAGCATGTCGGGCGTGGTCGCGGCATCGGCGGGCGCGTACCAGCCGGCGGAGAAGCCGACCGAGGAGGAGACGAAGCCGCCGTCCTGCCCGGTGACGACCAGCTCGTAGCGGCCCCACTCCGTGGGCGCGCTCACGTTGACCGGCTCGGTCCCGAGCGTTGCATTACCGGAGGCGACGCGTTCGCGGGTGACGGTCGGCTCCCAGTTCCAGTTGCCGTAGGTCGAATACCATTGGTAGCGGGTGGTGACGCGGTTGAGCTCCCAGCTTACCTCCATCGGCACCGGCGTAAGCTCCGGCGACAGCGCGACGAGCTGGAATTCGGCCTCCGCCCCTTCCGGCAACCCGCCGTCGAACCCCGGCTTGATCCCGATCATCGGGCCAGAGGGCGCGACGGGGACGGTGAGGTTGCGTTCCACCGGACGGCCGGAGCCTTCCACGACCCGGATCGTAAAGGCAGCCTCCAGCGGCACGCCCTCGGCCTCGACGGCGGGGAAATCGACCGCAATCGCCGCCTGCCCGGCGGCATCGGTGCGGGTCGGTTCGAGCGCGCCCCAGGTGGTGCCGGGCCCGTCCTCATAGGGGCCGAAGCGGTAGCCCGGCCAACCCTCGACCGTGGCGGCGAGGCGCAGGCGCAGATCGCCCTCGACGGCAAGGTCGGCGCCGGGCGCGCCGAAGAGATAGCGCGCATCGACGGTGAGGGTCGGAACGGTATTGAGGCTCGGGCGCGGGGTCGAAAGCGCGAGGTCGAAATCGATCCGCTCGGGCAGGAAATCCTCGACCAGCAGCGTGGTCGAGGCGAGCGCGGGCGCATCCGGATCGGCGTGCAGATCGAGCCGCCAGGTGCCGCGCGGGGCGGAGCCGGCAAGCGGCAGGTCGAAGACGTGACCGCCCGCGCCGACGCCGGTCGAGAGATGCCGTGCGTATTCCACCCCGTCGGGACGGGTGAGGATCGCGGTGATCGGCAGCCCGGCGATGGCCTCGGCGGTATCGTCGCGGGCAAGTGCTGTGGCATGTATCACCTCGCCCGCACGGTAAGCGCCCCGGTCGGTGGTGAGGAAGACATCAATCGGCGGCGCGGCCGGGTTGCCTTCGACGCCGCGGTCGGAGAGGTCGAAGGCCGGCCCGGTGAGCGACAGGAAGGTGAAATCTTCGCCCTGCGCGACACTCACCAGCG
>JAGRMP010000151.1:3873-6363 GCA_020441225.1 Maritimibacter sp.
CGGTGCCGGTGGTGGCGCCCGCGGGGACATGGGCATAGCCAGCGTCGTCGGTCATCACGGTCGACAGCACGCCATTGGCACGCGAGCGCAGTTCGACCCTGGCGCCGGCAAGCGGTTCGGCCGTGGTCAACGCGCGAGCAAAGACGTGCAGCCCGTCGATGCCGGTCATGGTGGTGAGCCCGATGTCGGAGATCACGAACCATTGCGAGGCGGGCGGGCTCGTATCCTGGTCCTGGCCCTCGATCGAGGCGTGGAGCACGTAGACGCCCGGCTCCATCTCGTCGATGGCCTCGCCGATGGGCAGGCGCGTGGTGACGTCGCGGTTGAGCTCGGTCGCGACCTCGGCCGTGCCTTCCCAGACCGTCTCGGCAAGCGTGTCGTTGAACCAGCTTTCGTCCCATTGGGTGAGCGAGCGGCCGAACCAGTCTTCGTCAAAGGCGCGCACGAGGTTGCCGTCGGGCAGGCGCGACAGGGTGAGATCAAGCTCACCCGTATTGACCACAACCACCGGCAGCCCCGCGTCGGCGGTGGGCGGCAGCACGTAGGCGCGGCCCGGGAAATGCACGGAGGGCGCGCGGTCGCGCACGTATTGGCTGAGCTGCACGGGTTTGGCCAGCACCTCGCCCGAGGCCGCGGGCAGGCCCGGGCGCAGGGTGAAGCTGTAGCGTTCGCCGTGGGTGATGCCCTCGATGCAGAGCTGACGGTCCTTGGCGCTGACGGCGAGGCCGGAGGTCTCGGATCTCACGAAGGGGGCGTAATCGACGCCTGCCGAGACCAGATCTTCGGAAAACACCGCGCAGATCCGCGGCGTGGCGGCGTCGCTGTCGACCTGGGTGTCGGTCACGCGGAAGCCATAGAGGCCGAGCGCGCGGTCGAGCGCTCCTTGCGTGTCGTCGCGCGGGCTTGCGGCCTGGGCGAGCCGGAGCGCGGGGATCGACGCCCGGCCCCGGTCGGTGTTTTCGAGCGCGGTCGCCATTTCGACCAGCGCATTCGCCTCCTGCGGACCGCTCTCGCTGCGCAGGAAGCCCGAGATCGCGGCATCGAGCGCCTGGTCGAAGTACTTGCGCGCATCGCCCGAGTCCTCGGTCGCACGCGCGGCGGCGTTCGACAGCCGCGCATAGTCGATCCAGTCGCCCGCGGCGTCGGAGATCACCGTGGCACCGGCCATGTAGCGCATGGCCGCGGCCAGGTTGGCTTCGCCCTCGGCTTCGCGGGCAAAATCTGCGAGGTTCCCGGCGCTCCAGCCGCCCACGGGGAAGTCATGCGGCAGCGCCCGTGCGCGCTGTTCGGCGGCGGCGATATCGCTCTCGTGCAGGAAATCGAGCTTGGCGGACTGCGCCTCGGCACGGTCGAGCAGTGCCGCGGGCCGGTCGATGATCTCGGCCGAAAACGCGCCGGTAAAGGCGCTGGTCTCGCCCATTTCGGACTTGAGGAAACAGGCGGCGCTTTTGGAATTGTAGGTGTAGGCCGCGCAGCCCTCGCTGGTGAAACAGGCGGTTTCGCAGGCCTCGCGCGTGGTGTCGAATATCGACTGGATATCGCCGCCCGGAAAATCGGTGTCGCGGTGGACGATGGCGCGCCTTGGGTCGAGCGGGCTTTCAGCCAGCGCCACACCTGCAAATTGAGCGAGAAATGCAACGAAAATCAGAATGTTCCGCATCGGGTCCTCCCTTGCGCGCGGGATCATGCTGACACCAAGTCCGCAGTCGCGCAACGGGCTCTCACGGAAATCAGCCGCCAATCGCGCAGACGTTAAGGAGCTGTTCACCTTGTTTGCGCAAAGTTGCCCGCATGGCAGAGGCGCGGAGTCAGTGGAGTCGGCAATGAATGCACATGATATCCTGACCGAGGAGCGGCGGGCGCGGATGGCGGCGGAGCGGATGCTGGCGCAGAAACAGGCCGAGCTCAACGCCGCCAACAGGATGCTCTCGCGCCACGCGATCTCGCTGTCCGAAGACCTGGTCGAGACCCGCGAAGTGGTCGAGGTGGTGCGCGGCGAAAACATCAAGGTGCGGGCCGACCTCGACCGTGCGCATGTCGAGACGGATATCGCCCAGCGCCGGTTGTGGAATTCGCTCCAGTCGCTCAACGACGGCTTTGCGATCTTCGACGCCGACGCCCGGATGGTGGTCGCCAACACCGCCTATCTCGCGCCGTTCGACGGGCTCGAATGCATTCGCCCCGGCGCGCATTACGAAGAAATCATCGAAGCGGCGATTGCCGAGGGGGTGTTCGACCTCCAGGGCCAACCGCCGCAAGACTGGCGCGCGGACATGCTGGCGCGCTGGTTTTCCGACCGGCCGGAACCGCGCGTGGTGCGGTTGTGGAACGGCAGCTGGATCCGGCTCGTCGACAGCCGCGCGCCCGGTGGCGACACTGTGTCGCTCGGCCAGAACATCACCCAGGCCATGCGCCGCCAGGCCGTTCTGGAAAAGGCCCGCGCCCGGGCCGAAGAGGCCAACCGGGCCAAATCCGCCTTCCTCGCCAACA
>JAGRMP010000151.1:6376-11363 GCA_020441225.1 Maritimibacter sp.
ACGCCGATGAACGGGGTGATCGGCATGGCGGATCTGCTCGCCGAAAGCGGGCTCGACGACGAACAATCGATCTATGTCGACACGATCCGCAGCTCGGGCCAGGCGCTGCTCACGATCATCAATGACGTGCTCGACTACTCAAAGGCCGAGGCCAAGCGGATGGTGCTCAGGATCGAGGAATTCGACCTCGAACGGGTCGTGCTCGACGTGCTCCTGCTGGTCGAGCCCACGCTCAGGGGCAAGGGCCTCAAGGCCATTCTCGACTACGACATCTTCCTGCCGAGCCGGTTCAAGGGCGACCCGGTGCGCATTCGCCAGATCCTGACCAACCTCATCGGCAACGCGGTCAAGTTCACCGAACGCGGGCATCTCCTGGTGCGGATCGTCGGCCTGCCGGAGGACGAACGCAACACCCAGCGGATCCACATCACCGTCGAAGACACCGGCATCGGCATCCCCGCCGACAAGCTCGACAGCGTGTTCGGCGAATTCAACCAGATCGAGGACGAGCGCAACCGCGCCTATGAGGGCACCGGGCTGGGCCTCGCCATCACCCGGCAGCTCGTGGAGCTGATGGGCGGCCGGATCTGGGTCGACAGCGAACCGGGCGTCGGCTCGGCCTTCGGCTTCCAGATCAGCCTGCCGGTGGTCGGCTCGACCGAGCCGCCGCGGCTCCCGGGCTGGGTGCGCCGCGCGCTTCTGGTGATGTCCGACGATCTCACCCGCACGATCCTGGAAAAGCAGCTCGCCGCGCTCGGTCTCAACGTCACCTGCGCCGCGACGGCGGGCGAGGCGACCGATGGGCGGGCGCTTGCGGCGGATGTCATCCTCGCCGACAACCGCCTGCCCGACATGGGCGCGGCCGCCTTCATCGCCGTGCTGCACGCCGCCGGGGTGCGGGCGCCGGTGATCATGCTGGCCTCGACGCCCGAAGCCGCCAGCGCCCCGGTCGCGGGCGCCGTCGCCGCGCTGGCCCGCCCGATCTCGCGCATCGACCTGGTCGGCGCCCTGCAGCGACTGGAACAGCCCGCACCGGTCGTGCCCGAAGCGGTGCCGCCAGCCGAAACGACTGCGGAACCGATTGGGGAAGAGACTGGGGGAACGGCTGCGGCGGTGCCTGCCGGTGAGACCCATGCCGAAGAGGCGCTGCCGGAGGATCTCGGCGTAACGCCGGTCGCACCGAAGCCGCTCGCCGACACGGAAATCGCCGCGGACGAAGCCGTGGCACCCAAGGACGAAGCGGCGACTGCCGAAACGCCCACCGCTCCCGCGACCGATGCAGCTGCGCCCGAAACGGCCTCGCCCGTTCAGGTCCCCGCGGAAGACGCGCCCGAGATCGACCTCCCGGAACAGATCCCGGTGTTCGGTACACGCCGGCGGGCCCACGCCCCGTCTGAGACCGTCTCGGTCGCGCCGCAGCAGCGGAGCGATGACATCCCCCGGTTCCACCGCGCCGCGCCTGTCGCCGCCCCTGAGGTCGCGCCCGTCCCCGACGCCAATCCCGTCGCCAACCCCGCCGCCGCCCCCGTCGCGGAACCAGTCGCGGAAGAAGTCGTGCCCGAAGTCGTCGCGACGTCGGCGCCGCCGATGGCAAGCGAGCCCTCCGCGCCCGCCTTTCGGGTGATGCGCATCCTCGCCGCCGAGGACAACAAGACCAACCAGCTGGTGTTTTCCAAGATGGTGAAGGCCTGCGACATCGAGCTGACCTTCGCCGGCGACGGGGCCGAAGCGCTCGCCACCTTCGAAACCCTGCGTCCCGACCTCGTGTTCATGGACATCTCGATGCCCGGCATGGACGGCAAGGAAGCCACCCGGCGCATCCGCGCGCTCGAGGCGGAGCGGGGCTGGCCGCACACCCGGGTCGTCGCGCTTACCGCCCATGCCATGGCGGGCGACGCGGAGGAGATCCTGTCGCACGGGCTCGACGCCTACCTGACCAAGCCGCTCAAGAAACCCGCGATCCTCGGCGAGATTGGCGAAGCCCGGCCCGAAGACGCCCGCCCGCCGCTGCCCGAAGAGAGCTGAGCGCCCCTTTTTCCTGGTTCAAATACTCCCGCCGGAGGCCCCGGCCGCAGCTAGGCGCCCCGATTGCGCCTTTACGCGCTGCGCAGGAACACGGGCCGGTCCGGCGTGCTCATGTCGGGCCGGTAGCGGTAGCCGCCCGCCGCGAAATCCGCGAGCCCGTCCGGGTCGCGCAGCCGCGTCTGGACGATGAACCGCGCCATCGCGCCGCGCGCCTGCTTGGCCCAGAACGACATCACCTTCGGCCCCTCGGGCCGGTCTTCGAGAAAGCTTGGCGTGACCACGCGAAGCCCAAGCGCGGGCCGGTTGGCGGCGGTGAAATACTCGACCGAGGCGCAGTTCACCAGCACCTCGGTCCCCGCCTCGGCGGCATCCGCCACCAGCGCTTCGGCAATCCGGTCGCCCCAGAAGGCATAGAGATCCTTGCCGCGCGCATTCGCAAGCCGCGATCCCATCTCCAGCCGGTGCGGCTCGATCACGTCGCGCGGACGCAGGAGCCCGTAGAGCCCGGACAGGATCCGCAGGTGGCGCTGGGCGTAGTCGAGCTCGTCCGGATCCAGCGAGCCCGCGTCGAGCCCGGTGTAGGTATCGCCGGCGAAGAGCTCGACCGCCGGTTTCGCCCCCGCGCCCGAGCCGATCGAGCCGAACCGCGTCTGGTTCAGCACCGCGAGCTTGGGCGAGATATGCATGAGCTTTTCGAGCCCCTTGGCATCGAGCTTGGCGGCGGTCTCGACCAGCTCGGCGGTGGCCTCGGGAAAGCGCGGACGGCTGCCCTCGCCATCCCGGGCCGGGGTTTCATCGAGGCGTTTGGCGGGAGAGACGACGACCAGCATGCTGGGGGTATTACCGACCCCGCCGCCGGGCGCAACCCGCCCGGTGCACCCGGTCAGAAGGCGAGAAGCTCGGCGCGTTCTTCGTCGCTGAACAGCCCGTGCGGCCCGCTGCCGTCGAAATGGTCGGCCAGAAAGCGTTGCAGCCCACCGCGAATGTCGCTCGCGGTCAGGCCGAGATAGTCCGGGTCGTCGCGCCGGGCGCGGTAATGCGCGGCAAAATACCGCGCCGCCTGCCCCGCCACCTCGCCCACGCCGAGATCGCAGTTGCGCCCGAGATAGCCTACCCGCACCACCAATTCGCCGCCATCGGCATTGCCTTCGGCCTGCACCGCGAGGGCCGCGGCCTCCTCGGCCGGGTAGAGCCCGCAGCCGAAGCGCTCGGCTGTGCCCGGGGTGTAGAGCGGGGCGTGCACGCCGTGGACGAGGTAATCGGTCGAAAGCGCCAGCATCAGATCGAAATAGCCGTTGCGCTCGTCGAGCACCGTCCAGGCCATGTTTTCCCCATCCAGCGCATAGCGCACATCGGCGAAATCGTCGCCACCCGCCTTGAGCACCGCGCCGACGCTTTTGAGCGCGTTTTGATGTGCCAAGAAGCGCTCGGGCGGCGGCAGGGCGAGCCCGGCGCGCGTGAACAGCACGAGGATATGGCCGTAGAGCGCCCGGTCGCCGGGGCAGCCGCGGACAAGGGCGGTGGCGCGGGCGTTGATCTCGTCGAGCGAGATCTCGCCCGCCTCGGCGGCCCGCGCGGCGGCCTCGACCTGCCCGTGCGGATCGGCCGGACAGGCGGGCGTCTGGGCGGCGGCGGGCGCGGCAAGGGTCAGGAGCAGGAGAGCGAGGCGCAGCATGGGGCCGAGCCTGGGCGGGCGCGGCGCTCGGGTCAAGCTTCGCTCAGGATGTCGAGGAAGGCCGGGCCGAAGCGCGCTGTCCGCGCCTCGTCCATGCCGGGCAGGCGCGCGAGCTCGCTTTCCGACGCGGGACGGCGTTCGGCGACATGGCGCAGGGTGGAGGGCGAGAGCGAAAGCGGTTTCGCAGTGCCGTCCTCGCCCCGCGCAAGGCCCAGCGCGGCCTCCTGCAACCGGTCGTAAAGCGGGCCGGCCTGCGAGCCTGCGAGCTTGCGCCGCGCCGGGTGGACATCGCCGGCGCCCGCGCCCGCGATCACCTCGAGGAAGGTGCGGCCATAGGTTTCGAGCTTTTTCGCGCCGATGCCCGAGATCCGGGCCATCTCGTCAAGCGTGGTGGGCCGCGCCTCGGCCATCTCGATCAGGGTCCGGTCGGTGAAGACGACATAGGCCGGCACGCGCTGCGCTTCGGCCAGCGCCCGGCGCTTGGCCTTGAGCGCGGAGAGGAGCGGCGCGTCCTCTTCCGAGACCAGCATCCTGACCGCGGGGCGGGATTTTCGCGCGGCCTGGAAGGTGTCGCGCCGAAGTGTGACCTTGTCCTCGCCCTTGAGCACCGGATGCGCCTTGACGGTCACCCGCAGCGCGCCGTGGCGGGCGGGGTCGGGGCGGACGAGGTCGAGCCCCATCATCTGGCGAAACACCGCCTGCCATTCGCGGCGCGAGAGATCCTGGCCCACGCCCCAGGTGGGCAGCTCGTGGTGACGGCGGGCGCGGATCTTGTCGGTCTCGTTGCCGGTGAGAATGTCGATCAGATGCCCCGCGCCAAAGCTCTCCTCGGTGCGCAGCGCGGCCGAGAGCGCCTTCATCACCGGCACGGTGCCGTCGAAGGTCTCGGGCGGGCTCTGGCAGGTGTCGCAATTGCCGCAAGGCTCCGCCTCTTCGCCGAAGTAGCCCAGCAGCGCCTGGCGGCGGCAGCCCGGGGTTTCGGCGAGCCCCAGAAGCGCGTTGAGCCGCCCGTGATCGGCGCCCCGGCGTTCCTCGGGCGCCAGCCCCTCGTCGATCTGGGCCCGGCGCAGGCGGATGTCGTCGGGACCGAACAGCGTGAGCGTATCGGCGGGCGCGCCGTCGCGGCCCGCGCGGCCGATCTCCTGGTAATAGGCTTCGATCGACTTCGGCAGGTCGGCATGGGCCACCCAGCGGATGGCAGGCTTGTCGATGCCCATGCCGAAGGCAACGGTGGCGGTGACGATCAGCCCGTCTTCCTGCTGAAACCGCCGCGCGACCTCGCGCCGC
>JAGRMP010000687.1 GCA_020441225.1 Maritimibacter sp.
GCCAGCTGTAGATCGCCCCCACGCTGACCATCCGGTGGAGATTCCCGATCAGGATTCTCGTGGGGCGCGACTTGATCTTCGAGACTGCATGAGAAAGATGATGACGAAGCTGAAGCTGGGGCCGATCGCGGACGATACGCCGGTGAAGCGGTCCGTCGGACCGCCCGTCGGCCTGCACAGGGGGCTGGCCCTCTATGGAGAGTTACTGGGCCGCGCCGGCACGGGCGGACAAGGAGTTGCGGTCCCTCCGCAGAAGCTCGTCGTGCCGAAGCTGGCGCGGTGTCGGGCGTCGGATCGCGGCTTTGTCAGCGCGAAAGCGGGCAGGCCGGCTGTGAGGGATTGGATGTGCGGTGTCCAAGGAGAGGGCAGGGGAGGATCCTGCGTCAACTGAGCGGAACGTCTCTGCTTGCTAGCAGCGATTGAAAACTTCCCAAATCGATGTCACTAGATTACGATTCCACGAAAACGATGATCGGTTAGGGCAACGCGGTGTCAAATGCGAAGCAGATACTGGCGATGCTGAGAAGCCAGGCGGAGGGCGATGAGGAGCAGTTTTTCTCCATCGCACTGCAGGTTGCTTACGGAGAAGCACGTCAGGGCCATCGGGCGACCGCCGAAGAGATCCGCTCGGCGGTGGATGCTGCGCGTGCACGGCGTGGTACCCGATCTTCGGTTCCGATTTCCTTCTCGCGCCCGCGCGGCGATCTCGACAGCCTGCTTGACCTGCGGGAACCAAGCATCCGTCTCGCGGATGTCATACTCAGCAGCGATATCAAAGGGCATCTTGACACCGTAGTGCTTCAGCAGCGGCGCCGGGACTGGCTCCGCGAACACGGCAAGACACCCAGTCGCCGGCTGCTCTTCGCTGGGCCTCCGGGTTCGGGCAAGACCGTGACGGCGGAGGCATTGGCCGGCGAGTTGCGGTTGCCGCTCTTTGTCATTCGCCTTGAAAGCCTGATCACGCGCTTCATGGGGGAAACGGCTGCCAAGCTGCGGCTTGTCTTCGATGAGGCTCATCGGCGCAGGGGTGTCTATCTGTTCGATGAGTTCGATGCCGTCGGCAGCAACCGTCTGGCGACGAACGATGTAGCCGAGATGCGCCGTGTCCTGAACAGCTTCCTTCAATTCATGGAGGAGCCATCTGCGACCGACAGCGTTCTCGTTGCCGCTACCAATCACCCTTCCCTTCTGGATCGTGCTCTGCTCCGCCGCTTCGATGAGGTGTTGCGGTTCGAAATGCCCACTGCCGAGGAGGTGCGCGCAATCATCAAGGCGCACCTGGCGCCGATGAAGTACCCCAAACTCTCCTGGAAGGCCATCGAGGCCGCATCGGACGGGTTGAGCCAGGCGGAAATCGTTCATGCTGCCGAAGAAGCGGTGAAGGAAGCCATCTTGGCCGAAAGAGGGCAGGTTTCTACGGCCGATTTGACGCGCCAGCTCAACAAGAGGCAAAGCATGAAAACGGTGTTCGCCGAGGAAAAAGAACGCCTTGGCTGAATACGAACACCGTCATATTGATCTCAGCGGCCTGGGAGTTGTCCGCGACTATAAGTCTCCTGGCAGCAATGCGCGCCAGAGATCACTTCAGCGCATCCGTGAAGAGCACGGCCGCCGGGTGGTCGGAGAACTTGATGCCGCTTTTCAGTCTGCGGATCGGGGGAGAGAAGCGCTCGATCTGCCTGACGGAACGTCGCCCCCCGATGGAATCTATCTTGAGGTTGAGCTTGCGCCGGGGGTGGGGCCGACGACTCTCGAACGCAAGCGCGAAGGAACACGGCAGGGGGCTGTAACCGTCACCGCGAACGGTATCCGCCGTATCGCGCTCTTCGTGCCCGACGATACACGCGATGTCTTCGACGCGGTCTTTCGTGACTATGCGTTCGCCGAGGTGCAAGGGGACAAGATCCCCAAGAAATCCCGCGTCGAGCCGGTCGAGCATATCCGTACCGCCCGCCTCCAGACCTTCTGGCGTGACGACCCGGCAGCACTGCCAGACGAT
>JAGRMP010000152.1:0-1854 GCA_020441225.1 Maritimibacter sp.
ACTCACCTGATTCCATCTCTTGCCCCTTAACCATGCGCCGAAAGGGGTTAATGGAAGGTTACCGGGTTGCGTGATGTTCGATTTAATTTGTCGCCCTATGGTTGTGACCTATGCCCGAGTTCGGGCGTTCTGGAAGATGCGCGTTCAGAGCACCGCCTCTCAAGAGCGCCCGGTTTCGGCCGGGGACCAGGGGCCGCAGGTGCCCCCCGATCAGCGCCCGGCCGTCCCCCTTTGGGTCACGTCGGTGCCTCTGCGCGGGCGGTGCCCCCGGATTTCAACGCCAGGCCGAACAGGACCGCGAAGGACAGGGTAAATCCGGCGACGACCAGCGGGACAGCGCTCCAGCTCGCCACGGAGATCAGCCACGCCACCATCGGCGGGCCGATCAGCGCGCCGACGCTGCCGAGTTGCGCCACCAGCCCGTTGCTGGTCGCGATCAGCGCCGGGCTTCCGGCGACCCCCGGGATCGCCGCAAAGGTCTGGGCCACGAGAATCCCCGACATGAAGATCGCAACGGCCGCAAAGGCGACGATCTGGCCTGTCGAGGCCGCAGTCGCGAACGCGAGAAACGCCGACGCGATGAGGAACAGCGATGTCACCCAAGCGACGAAGGTTTCGCGAAACCAGTTAGCAAACATGCCGTAACTGAGGCTTCCGGCAATGCTCGCAAGGGCGACGCCACCGGTGATCCCGCCCGCGGCGCCCGGTGTCAGGCCCTGTGCCTGCGCGAGGTATGCGGGCAGAAGGCTGAGGATGGACAGCGAGAGCAGCGTCACGCCGAGAAAGGCGGTGCCGAGCAGCCAGGATGCGTTGGGCGTGGTCCGCAGGATCGTGCGGAAGCGCGGGCGCGCGCCGGTCCGAAGGGTGTCTGCGGGCATGGACAGGCGCGCAGCAAGGGCCGCGACCACGACAAGCCCCGCGCTCGCGATAAACCATCCGCGCCAACCGATGAGCTCCAGCACCGCGCCACCCGCGATGGCGGAAATGCTGAGACCGAGGGTGAAGAACGTGCCCCATACCGCGAGCGCAAAGGGCATGTCCTTGGCTGCGGCCTCGCGCGCGATCAGCGTCGGCGCGGCGACAACGACGACCAGGTATCCAACCCCTTCGGCAATGCGCGCGCCGATCAGAACGGGCAGGGACTGCGCCAGCGCCGAAACGACCGCGCAAACACCCATCAGCATCGCGCCGGCGAAGATGGACCGTCGAAGGCCGGCTTGGATCACCCAATGACCCATCATTAGTCCCAGAAGGGCCGAGGCCAATGTGATCAGCGACACCAGCCAACCGAGCGTGGAGAGATCGAGGTGAAGGTCCTCTTGCAGGGCCGACGCCACGGGGGCGACGCGCCCGACCTGTATCGCCCCGGCCACGCCCACCAGAAATGCTGATAGAATTGCTGTCCAATCCGATTTTTCGGCCATGAGTCCCACCCCTGTTTTCTGTTTTGTGGTTTTTGGGGCAGCCTACGCCGGGGGGAACGATTCCTCCAACGCTCATCTCGGCGCGACACGGTCGCAACACCGCATTCGCCCGGCGCGGCCTCAGAGACGTCCGCCGGGCCCGTTGCCCGGCCCGTCGCCTGGCCAGGATGGTGCGGCCCGGCCTAAGCCGCCGAGCCGCCCACCGTCAGCCCGCCGATCAGCAACGTGGGCTGGCCCACGCCCACGGGCACCCATTGCCCGGCCTTGCCGCAATTGCCGATGCCGGGGTCGAGGGCCATGTCGTTCGCGATGGCGCGGATCTTCTTCATTGCCGCCGGGCCGTCGCCGATCAGCGTCGCGCCCTTGACCGGCGCGCCGATCCTGCCGCCGGTCACACGGTAGGCTTCGGTGCAGGAAAACACGAACTTGC
>JAGRMP010000152.1:1861-3961 GCA_020441225.1 Maritimibacter sp.
CGACCTGGCCGCCGCCGAAGCCGACCGCGTAGATCCCGTCCCTGAGCTCGCCCAGCACGTCTTCGCGGGTCGCCGTGCCGCCCTCCATGATCGTGTTGGTCATTCGCGGCATCGGCGTATGGGCGTGGCTCTCGCGCCGGCCGTTTCCGGTGGGGGCGACGCCCATGAGGCGGGCATTCTGCCGGTCCTGCATGTAGCCCACCAGCACCCCGTCCTCGATCAGCACGTTGCGCCCCGAAGGCGTGCCCTCGTCGTCGATGGTGATCGAGCCGCGACGGTCCGGGATGGTGCCGTCGTCGACCACGGTGACCCCCCTGGCGGCGACCTGCGTGCCCATGAGCCCGGAGAAGGCCGACGTGCCCTTGCGGTTGAAATCGCCCTCGAGCCCGTGGCCGACCGCCTCGTGCAGCAGGATGCCGGGCCATCCCGCGCCCAGCACCACATCCATCTGGCCCGCGGGCGCCGGGTCGGCGCGCAGGTTCACGAGCGCGATCCGCAGCGCCTCGTCGACGCTGGCCTTCCAGTTTTCCGGTTGGATCAGAGCGGTGAGCCCCGCGCGTCCGCCGCCGCCGTGGCCGCCGGATTCGCGCCGCCCGTCCTGCTCGACGATCACGCTCACGTTGAGCCGCGCCATCGGCCGCGTGTCGGAGACCAGCGTGCCGTCGGGGCGCAGGATATGCACTTCCTGCAAGCTCGCAGCCACCGTGGCCGAGACCTGCACCACACGGGGGTCCCGGTCGCGGGCGTAGGCGTCGATCTCGCGCAGGGTCTCGACCTTGACCGGGAATGTGGCGTCGGCCATCGGGTCGGCGTCGGTGTAGAGCTTGCGGTTGGTGCCCGCGGGGCCCTCGGCCAGCGTACCGCCGCCCGCGCCGACCGCGAGCCGCGCGGTTTCGGCGGCGCGCTTCAGGGCGGATTCGGAAAGCTCGGTCGAATGAGCATAGCCCGCCGTTTCGCCGTTCACCGCGCGCAGGCCGAAGCCCTCGGAGGCATCGTAGCTCGCGGTCTTGAGCCGCCCGTCGTCATAGACCAGCGCCTCGGAGCGGCGGCGTTCGAGAAACAGCTCGCCGTCGTCGGCGCCCGCGGTGGCGTCCCGGAGAATCGTCAGCGCGCGCGCCGCGTCGAGATGGGTTTCGAACGGGCGGAAGGGGGCGGTCTCGGTCATGTCGTCCTTTCACATGCGGCAAAACGCATGAGTGTGGCATATGCGCGCAGGATTTTTCTTGTCCACGCCCCGTGAATATGGTTTCAGAAGGGCAGGGAGACAACGGGATTGCCGAATAACATTCGGGCCGCCCGCGGGATTGTGGCGCCGAAGAACGCGCCGAGACAGGAAGTTTACGGGAATGCACGCGATGAAAACGACCATTCGGCCGCTGGCCTTTCTTACGGCAGTATTCGGCGCAGGGGTGGCCTCCGTGGCGGCCCGGGCGCAGGAGCTGGAGGTGATCGGCAAACCGGTGTCCGGCGCGACCGGGTTCCAGCCCGCCGCGACCGATGTCGCCATCGCGACCCAGGCGCTCGACCACTTCCTGCTCTACATCATCGTCGCCATCGCGGCCTTCGTGGCGCTGCTCATCCTGTGGGTGATCGTGCGCTACAACCGCCGCGCCAACCCGACGCCCAAGGGCTTCACCCACAACACCGTGGTCGAAGTGGCCTGGACGCTGATCCCGGTGCTGATCCTGGTGGTCATCGGTGCCAAGTCGCTGCCGGTGCTCTACAAGCAGCAGGAGATCCCCGAGGGCGACGTGGTGATCAAGGTCACCGGCAACCAGTGGTACTGGGGCTATGAATATGTCGACCACGAGTTCGGCTTCGACAGCTTCCTGCTCCCGCGCGAAGAGCTGGCCGATGCCGGATATTCCGACGATCTCTACCTGCTCGCGACCGACACCGCCGTGGTCATTCCGACCGGCAAGAAGATCGTGATGCAGGTCACCGGGGCCGACGTGATCCACTCCTGGACCATCCCCGCCTTCGGCGTGAAACAGGATGCCGTGCCGGGCCGTCTCGCCGAGCTCTGGTTCACTGTCGAGCCCGGCATGGAAGGCATCTACTTCGGCCAGTGCTCGGAGCTCTGCGGCAAGGATCACGCCT
>JAGRMP010000153.1 GCA_020441225.1 Maritimibacter sp.
CAGATGCGCGGCAAGTCCACCGTCTCGACCCCCGCCTCGAAGATCCGCGGCTGGGTGCTCGACGTGCTGGCGGACGAAGGCTACATCCGCGGCTACGAAGCCTCGACGGATGTGAACGGCCACCCGACGCTGGAAATCGCGCTCAAGTATTACGACGGCTCTCCGGTGATCCGCGAACTCAAGCGCGTCTCCAAGCCGGGCCGCCGCGTCTACATGGGCGCCAAGGAGATCCCGCAGGTCCGCCAGGGCCTCGGCGTCTCGATCGTCTCGACGCCCAAGGGCGTCATGTCGGACGCAAGCGCGCGCAGCCAGAATGTTGGCGGCGAAGTGCTCTGCACCGTGTTCTGAGGAGGGTCCGATGTCTCGTATTGGGAAGAAACCGGTCGAGCTCCCCGGCGGCGTCAGCGCCTCCGTTTCGGGCCAGACCATCGAGGTGAAGGGGCCGAAAGGCACCCTGAGCTTCACCGCCACCGACGACGTGACGCTCAAGGTCGAAGACAGCGCTGTCTCGGTCGAACCGCGCGGCAAGTCGAAGCGGGCGCGCCAGCAGTGGGGCATGTCCCGCACCATGGTGCAGAACTGCGTCACCGGCGTCTCCGACGGCTTCAAGAAAGAGCTGGAGATCTCGGGCGTCGGTTACCGCGCCCAGATGCAGGGCAACGTGCTGAAGCTCAACCTCGGCTATTCGCACGAGGTCAACTTCGAGGCGCCCGAGGGCGTGACCGTCACCGCGCCGAAGCAGACCGAGATCGTGGTCGAAGGCATCGACAACCAGCTCGTCGGCCAGGTTGCGGCCAACATCCGCGAATGGCGCGGTCCCGAGCCCTACAAGGGCAAGGGCATCCGCTACAAGGATGAGTACATCTTCCGCAAGGAAGGCAAGAAGAAGTAAGGACGCAGATCAAATGGCAAACAGCAAACGAGACCTGTTTCTGAAGCGCCGCCAGCGCGTTCGGAACAGCTTGCGGAAGGTCAACGCCGGCAAGGCGCGGCTTTCGGTGCACCGCTCGAACAAGAACATCTCGGTCCAGCTGATCGACGACGTTCAGGGCGTGACCATCGCTTCGGCCTCTTCGCTCGAGAAGGATCTCGGCGTGGTCGGCAAGAACAACGTCGAAGCCGCCGCCAAGGTGGGCACGGCGATCGCCGAGCGCGCCAAGAAGGCCGGCGTGGAAGAGTGCTACTTCGACCGTGGCGGCTTTTTGTTCCACGGCAAGGTGAAGGCGCTCGCCGACGCCGCGCGTGACGGCGGGCTGAAGTTCTAAGAACCCTGTGGGAGGCGCTCCGGTGCCTCCCCGATGATCCGGGGCCAACCGGCCACCAGGGATCGAGTTTGACCGGCGCCGTTCCGCGCGCCACCCAAGATAAGGACTGTCCCATGGCAGAACGTGAACAACGCCGCGGCCAGCGCCGCGACAACCGCCGCGAGCGCGACGAGACGCCCGAATTTGCCGATCGTCTGGTGGCGATCAACCGTGTGTCCAAGACCGTGAAGGGTGGTAAGCGCTTCGGCTTCGCCGCGCT
>JAGRMP010000154.1:0-213 GCA_020441225.1 Maritimibacter sp.
TGCCGGCGGCGAAGATCACCACGCGTTTCTTTTCCAGGTGGCGCACGGCGCGGCGGCGGATGTAGGGCTCGGCCACCTCGTCCATGCGGATCGCGGTGATGACCCGGGTGAACACCCCCATGCCTTCGAGCGCCGACTGCATTGCCAGCGCGTTCATAACCGTCGCCAGCATGCCCATGTAGTCCGCCGTGGTGCGCTCCATGCCCTGGGCGC
>JAGRMP010000154.1:268-14081 GCA_020441225.1 Maritimibacter sp.
CCTCGACGCCCATGTCGCGCACCGCTTTCACTTCGCGGGCGATCCGCTCGACGGTGGGCGGGTGCAGCCCGTAGCCCTGGTCCCCCATCAGCGCCTCGCCCGAGATCTTCAGCATCACGCGCTTGTACTTGGTCTGCGGGGTTTCGGGGATCGCGGTATCGGTCATCTGGCTGCCATTTCCTGGGGGACGTTCTGGGGAGCGTCCGGGGGGTTATCCGGGGGTTTTCTTCGGGGTTTTCTTCGGGTTCCGGTTCGGGGTGCCGGGTCAAAGGCCGCGGTGGAACCGCCGGCGCGGCCGGCGGCAAGAGGTTCGGCGCGAAAATGTCGCAAAAGCGCGGGCGACGCAATGGAGGGTTTGCCGCCGCTCCGCGCGCGCAGCCCCGTGACCGGCAGCCGGCCGGGATCGCCACGGGGCATCCCGCGCGCTGCGCGGACGACAGGCCGCCCGGCGTGACCTAGCGGCTGGCTTCGCCCCGCCATTTGTGGAGCGCGCGCAGCAGCACGTCGGACTTTGCCGCGAAGTCGGTATGCAGCAGGCGTTCGGCCTCTTCCCTGTGCCCCGCGGCGGCTTCGGTCGCGACCCTCTGCGCCTCGCGGTGAAACTCGCCGTGCAGCCGGTTCACCACCTCGAACGGCCGGCCCGCCTTGACCTCGGGCCCGAGCAGCGGGCCGTGCAGCCAGCGCCCGAAGGCGCACCGGTGATCGTCGCCGACGGTATCGGTCGATGCATGGGCGTGGCCGATGCCGATGGCGATTTCGAGCGTCCGGCGCACCGCTGTATGGGCGCGGATCGCGTCGTCGATCTGAGCTTCGAGGTCGTGGGTAGTCATCGCGAATTTCCTTTGGCTGGCGGCGTTGCGGCACCGGGCAGCCCAGCGACCACCACGTTCCGCACAGCTCTTTTCCTAGGCCAATTTCCGCAAGAACCCGTTAACGACAGACCGCGTTCCGCGGCCTCAGCCCCGCACCGAATGGGTGAGCAGCAACCGGTCGGTGACGCGCTCGCCGTCGAGGCTCTGGCCGCCCATCTGGAACCGCTTCAACATCGAAACGCCGAGGTTGAGCGGCACCTCGCGTTCGAACAGCCCGGGCGGCCAGGCGTGGTCGCAGACCACCCCGCCCGACTTCTTGGCGCCGTCGAGGCTGAGCGCGACGAAGACGCCGCGGCGCTTCGCCCGCGCGATCCGGGCGTAGAGGTCGTCGAGATCGAACCCCTGGGCGCCGTAGAGGATGCTCTGCGAATGGCTGTAGGGCGGATCGCAATAGACCACGTCGCCGGCCCGCGCCCGGGCGAAGCTGTCGGCATAGTCGCGCACGAAGAACCGCGTCCCCTGCACCCGCGCGTGCCAGGCGGCGACCCGGGCGGCGAACTTGTCGGGATGGATCGGGCGGTGCTGGCCGGCGGGCGTCGACATATGGCCGTCGCGGCGGCGAAACCGGATCACCCCGCCATAGGCCGCGCGGCTGAGATAGATGAGATCGCCGGGCGCGCGCCGGGCGTTGAAGCGCGCCCGCACCGCCTCATAGGTCTCGACGCGGTCGCCCGCTTCCGCCCGCTCCCAATGTCCCCGGTACCAGTCCACGAGATCCTCGGGCCGGTCGCGCAGCGCCGACCAGATCCCGATCAGCGGCGCGAAACTGTCGGCGGCCTGGGCGCGGCGCGGCGCGAGCACCCCGAGCACCCCGCCCGCACCGAGGAACGGCTCGTGATAGGTGCCGAAACGTGAGGGGAAATGCGAAATGATCTCATGCGCATAGCGCTGCTTCGTGCCGACCCATTTGAGCAGCTGGCTCTTCCACGGGCGGACCCCGTCCGTGGTGTTCACCGCCGCGCCGCCGCCGACCGCCCCGGCCGGCCATGTCCCCCCGTCTTCGACCCGGTCGCGCATCCCGACGTCCTGCCCCGCTCGCGCCTGTCCGCGCATGGCCTGCCTGAAGCGCCACCCTAACCCGGATGAGCGCGAACCGGGAACAGGTTTTCCGGTCCCCGCCGTCCGGCCCGGGCGGCCGGCCCCCGCCGTCCAGCCCGGGCGGCCGGCGGGATGAGACCGCTTGCGCCCACCTGCCCGCCGCCCCATCTTGGCCCGCGCATGCTGGATCTCGTCGACACGCTCGCCCCCGACCGCCCGGTTCTGATCGCCGGGCCGACAGCCTCGGGCAAATCCGCCCTGGCGCTGGCCATCGCCGCGCGCCAGGGCGGGATCGTGGTCAATGCCGACGCGCTCCAGGTCTTCGCCAACTGGCGGATCCTCACCGCGCGGCCGTCGCGCGACGAGGAAGCGGTGGCGCCACATGCGCTTTACGGCCATGTGCCCGGCGACCGCGCCTATTCCGTCGGCCACTGGCTGCGCGAGGTCGCGCCCTATCTGGCAGCCGGAAATGCGGGGGGCCCCCGCCCGATCGTCATCGGCGGCACCGGGCTCTACTTCACCGCGTTGACCGAGGGGCTCGCGGACATCCCGCCGACGCCGCCGGATGTGCGGGCCCGGGCGGACGCGCGGGTGGCGGCGGAGGGTCCGGCCGCCCTGCTGGCAGAGCTCGACCCGGAAACGGCAGCCCGGATCGACCGGCTGAACCCGATGCGCGTCCAGCGCGCCTGGGAGGTACAGGCGGCGACCGGACGCGGCCTTGCCGCCTGGCAGGACGAGACGCCGCCGCCGCTGCTGCCGCTCGACGCGGCCCAGCCCCTTCTGGTCGAGGCCGGGCGCGACTGGCTCAGCGCCCGGATCGCGCGCCGGTTCGATGCGATGCTGGCCGCGGGTGCGCTGGAAGAGGCCCGCGCCAACCTCGACGGCTGGTCCGAAGCCCTGCCGTCCGCCAAGGCGATCGGCGCGCGCGAGCTGATCGCGCATCTGCGCGGCGAGACCGATCTCGACACAGCGCGCGACCGGGCGATTGTCGCATCCCGGCAATATGCCAAGCGCCAGCGAACATGGTTCCGGGCCCGTATGCGTGCCTGGCGTGTTGTCGCAGCGGATTTTCGCGACTAGAATGGTTGGGATACAGGGGGATAGTCTGATTCGAACACTCACGCATCATGGCGGTGATTCGCCTGCTTTTGGTATATCCGGAAGCCAGGATCGGTCGAGTTGTGTCTCGATGCGTGACCGAAGGGCACCATTTTGTCTGGATCATAACTTATCCACAGAAAAGCCATGCGGCTTGTGGACAACGCGGGCGACAGTTTCCATCGAATCGACTATCGGATTTGTGCGCTCCGATTCAATAATAGACCAAGAACAAACGTACGCTCATGTCCCGCGCCACTGAATTCACGTCTCCTTTCCGCGTTCTTCCGCTTGGCCGGCTGGCCAAAGGGGGACGGTGGCGCACCGAAGCGATGCGCAGTTACGGCGCCCCGGTGCTCTTGTGGTTCACCCGCGGTCAGGGCCGGATCACCATCAACGGCCGCACCAACGGCTACACGGCCCATAACGCCGTTTTCGTGCCCGCGGGCACGATGCACGGGTTCGAGATGTCGTCCTCCGTTGCCGGTGTGATCGTGGTCTTCCCGGCCGGGATCGAGGACCAGCTCGACCTGCCCGAAGAGCCGGTGCACCTGCGGCTCACCGAGGCCGACCAGCACATCGAGCTGAACCGGCTGATCGAAGCGATCCAGCACGAGCTCGAAAACGGCGGCACCACCGCCGCTGACCGGGCGCTGATGAGCCACGCCGGGCTGTTGTCGGTCTGGCTCGAACGCCAGCTCCAGACCCACGAGGTCGAGGAGCAGAAGGAAGACGCGACCACCCGGCTTGCCGCGGCCTTCACCGCGCTGGTGGAAAAGGAGTTTCACTCGGCGAAAACGGTGCGCGACTACGCCGCCGCGCTCGGCGTGACGCCGACGCATCTGAGCCGGGTCTGCAACAAGGCCTGTGGCCGTCCCGCCTCGGCGATCCTCGCCGACCGGGTGCATTACGAAGCCCGCCGCCTGCTGACCGAAACCCATATGCCGGTGAAGGATATCGCGGCCGCGCTGGGCTTTGCCTCGCCCGCCTATTTCACCCGCGCCTTCACCCAGCACACCGGCCGGACCCCGTCGCAATTCCGCCGCGGCGCCTGATCTCCTGAGCTGACGGACCCGCCAGGCCGGTTTCTTCACAAGAAACCGGGCAAAAATCTTGTGAAGATTTTTCGGCCCGGCCCGACCCGGCCTGCCGCCCTGCCCGTACCGGCGCCTCCTGCCTCGCCTCTCCGTCCCGCGGTGCCGACGCGGATCTTGCGCTGCGGCACAGCTGTCGCGGTCGCTTGGTGGAATTCCGTTGCATTTGCAACGAACACGGTCTATCTTCGGATCGAACGGAGGACCGCGCCCATGAAAATCGAAAAGATCCATCACGTCGCCTATCGCTGCAAGGACGCCAAGGAGACGGTCGACTGGTACGGCGAGATGTTGAAAATGGACTTCATTCTCGCCATCGCCGAGAACCACGTCCCCTCGACGCATGAGCCCGACCCCTACATGCACATTTTCCTCGATGCGGGCGACGGCAACGTGCTGGCCTTTTTCGAACTTCCGACCAAGCCGGAGATGGGGCGCGACCCGAACACGCCGAAATGGGTTCAGCACATCGCTTTCAAGGTCCGGGACCGCAAGGAACTGGTGGATTTCAAGGACCATCTCGAAGGCAGGGGCGTCGAGGTCCTGGGCGTGACCGACCATTCGATCTTTCACTCGATCTACTTCTTCGACCCTTCCGGCCACCGGATCGAGCTGGCCTGCCCGGACCCGGAGGAAGAGGCCATGCTGGCGAAGCTCGACGCGGTGAAATGGGAGATGCTCGAGGAATGGTCGCGCACCAAGACCGCGCCGCGCCACGCCGACTGGATGCACAAGAAAGAATTGTCCGACGTCTGACCGCGCCCGTCCGATGTGATCGGGGCCGTGTCTGGCGCTGGCCTTCGCCCCCGACTTGGGTAAACTGCGCGCCACTGGGTCGACGGAAGCACGCTTCGGGGGAGCGCCATGGCGGACAGCAGCAGGATCGTGGTGGAGCCGCATTCGTTTCCGTATTTCGCGGCGGTGTTTTCCTGGATCGGCGTCGGCGACGCCGAACCGCGTGAGGCCTTCGTGGCCGAGATCTTCCGTATTGCCGCGAAGACGCAGGGCTTCCTCGGCGCCGAACGCGCGCGCGGAGCCGAGCCGGCGGCGGTTTTCGGAATCACCATCTTCTACTGGGCCACGCGTGCGGCCCTCGGCTCCTGGCAGGCCGATGTTGAGCGCCATGTGCGCGACAGTTTCCGCGACGGCGATCAAACCGGCATGTACGAAGACTGGATCCTGCGGGTGGTCGAAGTGCAGGACGCACTGCGCATGCCGACGGCCCGGCAGGCCTAGGGGCGCCCCCCCCGGACCTCCGGCAGCGACCGCGCGGCCCCCTGCCCCGCCTTCAGCCGCCGAGAATCGCTTTCACGTAGCCCTGGGTCTCGGAATAGGGCGGCACGCCGTCGTGCTCGACCACCGCATCCGGCCCGGCGTTATAGGCCGCGAGCGCCAGACGCCAGGATTTGAACCGCTTGTACTGCGTTGCGAGGTAGCGCGCCCCGCCTTCGAGATTGGCAAGCGGGTCTTCGGGATCGACCCCGAGCCGCGCCGCCGTTGCCGGCATGAGCTGCGCGAGGCCGATCGCGCCCGCATGGCTCACCGCCTTGGGATTCCAGCCCGATTCCTGCTGCACCAGCCTGAGGAACAGATCCTGCGGCACCCCGTGCTTTTTCGCCGCCGCCTTGGCCGCGTCGAGATATTCGCCGCGGTATTTACCGGCATAGCGCGGGATCGCGCCATCGGCCTCGGGCACGTAATCGGGGGTCAGCCGGACGCTGTCGTTGTATTGCTGCGCCGCGCGGCCATCGAGCACGCTGAGCGCGTTCTCGAAGCTGGACCGCCCGGACGAAGAGGAAAACAACGTGTCTGCAGACGCCGGGAGACCCGGGCCGACCATCAGCGTGGCAAGCACGAAACAGGCTGATACGCCGCGTGTCATCCTATCCCTCGTAATACCCGTCAAACCGTCCGGCCCTCGAACCATCAGAATTCCAACATAGGCGAACTTGTCCACAGACGCCAGATTGTCTTTGCCCCGATGGCAAACCGTTGCATCCGCGCCCATTGTTCGCGGCTGTCACCGCGGTAACCGGGGCAGATTAACCTTTCTTTCATCGTCCTCGGGTGGTGTAACCGTTGCAACCAGAAATCAGATTCGGGAGGCCCTCATGGCGGGATCGGTCAACAAGGTCATTCTCGTGGGCAACCTCGGGCGCGACCCCGAGGTGCGCACGTTCCAGAACGGCGGCAAGGTGGTCAACCTGCGCATCGCCACGTCGGAAAACTGGAAGGACCGCACCACCGGCGAGCGCAAGGAGCGCACCGAGTGGCATTCGGTGGCGATCTTCTCCGAACCTCTCGGGCGGATCGCCGAGCAATACCTGCGCAAGGGCTCCAAGGTCTATATCGAGGGCCAGCTCGAAACCCGCAAATGGCAGGACCAGTCCGGCGCCGACCGTTATTCGACCGAGGTCGTGCTGCGGCCCTACCGCGGTGAGCTGACGCTGCTCGATTCCCGCGGCGGCGGCGAAGGCGGCGGCTTTGGCGGCGGCGGCGGCGATTACGGCGGTGGCGGCGATTACGGCGGCGGCTATGGCGGTGGCAGCGGTGGCGGCGACCGCGACCGGGATCGCGGCGGCTCCGGCGGCGGTGGCGGCGGCGGTTTCGACGACGAGATTCCGTTCTGAGCGGACCCGTCGACGCGCCCCGCACTGGGCGCGCCCGGCAGTACGCCGGGGCGGCATCCCTTGAGCGACGGGCCGACAGCACACATGTTTGAAGGGCGCGGGATCGGTTCCGCGCCCTTCGTCATTGAAGAACCGGGGGCGAAACATGTCGTGGTCCTTTCCGATCGGACACCTGTTCGGCAGCGAGCTCAGGGTGCATGCCACCTTTTTCCTGCTCCTCGCCTGGATCAGCGCCGCGGTCTGGATCGAGAGCGGACCAGCGGCGGCGGCGGTGAGCCTCGTCTACGTGCTCGCGCTCTTCGCCTGCGTCGTCGCGCATGAGTTCGGCCATGCCCTGACCGCGCGCCGCTACGGCATTCGCACTCCCGACGTGACCCTCCTGCCCATCGGCGGGGTCGCGCGGCTGGAGCGGATGCCGGAGAAGCCGGGCCAGGAGATCCTGGTGGCGCTCGCCGGTCCGGCGGTGAACGTGGCGATCTTTCTCATTCTGCTGCTGGTCCTGGGCCCCGGCGCCTTTGCCCGGATCGACCCCGGTGCGATGCGCTTTGCCGACCTCCCCGCCCAGATTGCGACCCTCAACCTGGTGCTCGCGCTCTTCAACCTGCTGCCGGCTTTCCCGATGGACGGCGGCCGGGTGCTGCGGGCGGTGCTTTCGCTCCGCATGGACCGGGCCGCCGCCACCCGCGCCGCCGCCGCCGCGGGCCAGGGCCTGGCGCTGGCGATGGGGATCGTCGGGCTGATCTCGGGCAATCCGTTCCTGATGCTGATCGCCTTTTTCGTTTTCCTCGCCGCCGGGTCGGAACGGGCCGACGAGGCGATGAAGACCCTCGCCCGGGGCTTGATGGCGCGCGATGCGATGATCACCGAGTTCGAGACGCTGGCGCCCGAGGACAACCTCGACGTCGCTGCGGCCGCGCTCATTCGCACCACCCAGCACGAGTTTCCGGTGGTCGAGCGGGAGACGGGCGCGCCGGTGGGGCTGCTCACCCGGACCGCGCTCTACAAGGCGCTCGACCAGGGGCCGCGCACGCAGAGTGTCGCGGCGGCGATAGAACGCGGCCTGCCGGTGGTGGCGCTGAACACCGGGCTTTCGGCGGTACTGGAGCGGATGCAGACCGGCGCGCCCGCGATCGGCGTGCTGGGCCCCGCGGGCGCGCTGGTGGGCTATGTCACCCGCGAGAATATCGGCGAGCTGATGGTGGTGGCGAACGCACGGGCTGCGAAGCGGCGGTGACGCCCGGGGGACGGCGTTTCGAAACGCCGTGGTCCCGGCCCACCCGCAGGCACGCCGACCGACCGCAGGGGCCGTGGTGCGGGCGGCGGCGCCGAAGAGATTACCGGTGAGCGGGGCGGCACACGGCGTTTCGAAACGCCGTGTCACGCGGGTTCGAATCCGCGTTTCAGCGCCCCGCGAGCCCGTCCGTGAGCACCCCGCGCACCACGTCGAGATCGACCCCGTCGGCGACGAAGGCCTCGCCGATGGCCCGCGCGAGGATGAAACGGATCCGGCCCGCCTCGACCTTCTTGTCCTGTCCCATGAGCGCGATCAGCCCGTCGGCGTCGGGCAGCGCTCCGGGGATGTCGGCGAGGTCGCGTTTCATCCCCATCGCCGCGAGATGGGCGCGGAACCGCGACGGCGCCTCCTGGCTCATCAGCCCCAGCCTTGCGCTGGTCTCGAAAGCGAGCGCGCAGCCGATCGCGACGCCTTCGCCGTGCAACAGCCGGTCGGAATAGCCCGTCGCCGCCTCCAGCGCATGGCCGAAGGTATGGCCGAGGTTGAGCAGCGCCCGGTCGCCCTGCTCGGTCTCGTCTCGGGCGACGATATCGGCCTTCATCTGCACCGAGCGGCGCACCGCTTCCTGGCGCAGCGCCTTGTCGCCCGCGGCGAGCGCCGGGCCGTTCGCTTCGAGCCATTCGAAGAAGGCGAGCGAGCCGAGGCCGCCGTATTTCACCACCTCGCCGTAGCCCGCGAGGAAGTCGCGGGCGGTCAGGGTGTCGAGCACGTCGATATCGGCGAGCACGAGGCTCGGCTGGTGGAACGCGCCCACCAGGTTCTTGCCCTTGGCTGAGTTGATCCCGGTCTTGCCGCCGACCGAGCTGTCGACCTGGGCGAGCAGCGAGGTCGGGATCTGCACGAAGCGCACGCCGCGGCGCAGGATCGCGGCGGCAAAGCCCGCGAGATCGCCGATCACCCCGCCGCCGAAGGCCACGACCACGTCCTTGCGTTCGATCTGCTGGGCGAGGAGCCATTCGACCGTCTCCTGAAGATGCGCCCAGTTCTTGGTCGCCTCGCCCGCCGGCAGCACCAGCGCTTCCGACCCGATCCCTTCCGCCGCCAGCGCCGTTTTCAGCGCCTCGAGATGCAGCCCCGCCACCCGGTCCTCGGTGACGATGGCCACCTTCGGGCGCGAGAGCAGCGGCGCGATCTCGGCCCCGGCCCGCGCGACCAGCCCCGGGCCGACCCTGACCTCATAGGAGCGCTCCGCGAGCGCGACATTCACCACATCCATCCGGTCACCTCCTGCGGGCCGCGGGCCCGACGTTTCCTCCCGGTCATGCAGACCGGTCAGCCGTTGCGTTCCCCGAGCACGTCCGGTCGGGTCTTGAGCACCCGGATGACCTGCGCGGTCATGTCCGAGATCGAGTAGCCGGGATGGGCATCGACCACCAGCTCGGCCTTGGCATAGGTCCCGACCCGCGCGGCATAGAGCTCGGCCAGCGTGCGCTTGGGATCGGCGGTGCGCAGCAGCGGCCGGGTCGCCTTGTGCCGGACCCGTTCCCAGAGCAGATCGAGATCGGCGCGCAGCCAGACGGCGACCCCCATCTCGTGGATCCGGTCGCGATTCTCTTCGCGCAGATAGGCCCCGCCGCCGGTCGAGAGCACGCAAGGCCCCGTCGCCAGAAGCCGCGCGATCACCTCGGCCTCGCGGTTGCGGAAAAACGCCTCGCCGTCGCGTTCGAACACTTCCGCCACCGTCATCGCCGCCGCGGTCTCGATCTCCTGGTCGCTGTCGAGGAAGGGCACGCCGAGCCGGCTCGCGAGCGCACGGCCCACCGCGGACTTGCCCGCCCCCATCATCCCCACCATCACGATGGGCTTCTTCACAACCAGTGCCAAACGGCAAGCCTCCGCTCAAGAAATTGCGTTTCCGCTCCATGGCGTGATCGCCGGAAACATGCCATATATGACTTCGTCGAGGGGGAAAACCGGTGAAAGCGAGGTCAGGGTGATCGGGAAGCTCATCAAACTCGTTCTGGGGCTTGCCGTGCTGGGCGCGATCGGGCTGGCTGTCTATGCCCAACTGGGCGATCTGGCGCCCGACCCACGCGACGAAACCCTCACGGTGATCCTGGATGCGGGCTAGGAATAACGGTACCGAAACGGACAGGCGACACGCCCCGCTGCGGCGGTGGGCGTGGGGCGTCGTTGCGCCCTTGATCGTGCTTGGCGGAGCTGCCACGGCGCAAGAGACCGCCCCGGCGGAGACCGAGGTTCTCGACCCGCCGCTGTCGGCCATCGACTGGCTGTCGGACAGCGTTGCCGTGCCGCCACCGGGTGGGCCCAACGGCACCGCGCCCGGTGCGGCGACAGGTCCGGACGGGGCGCCCGTGGGGGGCCCAATGGCGGGGCCGCAGCTCCCCGCTTCGATCCTGGTCCCCGGCGCCGACCGCGCCCTGGCCCTGCCCGCCCCCGCACCGCTCGACCCGGTCGCCGTCGCGCCGCTCGACACGCCCGGCACCACGCCTGACGCGATCGGCATCCTGTCGCCCGCCGTGACCGGGCTGCCGCCCGGGCTCTGGGGCACGGCGCGGCCCGAGGACGTCGCCCACCGGATCCGGGCGGAAAGCCCCGAGATGCTGCCCGCGCTGCAGGCGCTTTTGCAGACCATCCTGCTCGCCGAGCTCGATCCGCCGAAAGGCCCGGGCGGCGACGGGCGCGAAGTCTATCTGGCCCGGGTCGACAAGCTGCTGCAGTCGGGCGCGCTGGAACCGGCCAATGCGCTGCTTGAACGCGGCCCCCGCGACGACCCGCGGATCGTGCGCCGTCATTTCGACGTCGCTCTGCTGCTTGGCGAGGAACAGCCGATGTGCGAAGTGCTGGCCGCGAGCCCGCAGCTCTCGCCGACCTACCAGGCGCGGATCTTCTGCCTTGCGCGGGCCGGGCAATGGGAGAACGCGGCGCTGCTGCTCGGCACCGGCACGGTGCTCGACTTGATCCCGCAAGAGGATGCGGCGCTGTTCGGGCGCTTCCTCGATCCCGAGCTCTACGAGGGCGAGCCGCCGCTCGAAATGCCGCTCCACCCCACGCCGCTCACATTCCGCATGTACGAGGCGATCGGCGAGGCGATCCCGACCCAGAGCCTGCCGCTGGCGTTCGCCCATTCCGATCTGAGGCCGAACATCGGCTGGAAGGCGCGGGTCGAGGCGGGCGAACGGCTCGCGCGGACCGGCGCCGTCTCCGACAACCAGCTCTACGGGCTCTACAGCGAGCGCAAACCGGCGGCGTCGGGCGGGGTCTGGGACCGGGTCGCCGCATTGCAGGCGGTCGAGGCGGGGATCGAGGCGGGCGACCGCGACGCCACCGCACAGGCGCTCCCGGATCTCTGGGACGCGCTCACCCAGGCGCGGGTGGAAGTGCCGATCTCGCGCATCATCGGCCCCCGGCTCGCGGAAATGAAACTCACCGGCGAGGCCGGGCGGATCGCGTTTCACATGGCACTGCTCTCGGACGATTACGAGGCCCAGGCGGTCGCGGCGACGCCGGAGACCGAGGAAGACCGGCTGCTGGTCGATATTGCCCGCGGCCGGGTCCGCGCCACCGCGCCGGACGATCCCCGCGAACGGGCGGTCATCGACGGTTTCACCACCCCCGAGCTGCCGCCGCGGCTTGCCGCACTGGTCGGCGGCGACCGGCTGGGCGAAGCGATCCTGCGCGCGATCACCCTGCTGTCTGAGGGCGTCTCAGGCGATCTCGACCAGGTGACAGATGCGCTCGCGCTGTTCCGCGCGGTGGGGCTCGAAGACACCGCCCGGCGGGCGGCGCTCGAGTTTCTCATTCTCGACCGGCGGGGTTGAGGTGGCTCCCGTCCAGGGTCCGGCCCCCGCCCCCGCCGGCGATACGGGCGGCGCGCGTTGGATCTCTGCCTTTCTCGACGCGCAGGCGGCCGAGCTCGACGCCGCCGAGAACACACGGCTCGCCTATGGCCGCGACCTCAAGGCCTGCGCCGCGTTTCTCGACCGCCGCGGCTCGGGCTTCGCCACCGCGCGCCGCGAAGACATCGAGGCCTGGATGGTCGATTGCGAAGCCGAGGGGCTGGCGGTCTCGACCCGCGCCCGCCGGCTCAGCGCGGTGAAACAGCTCTATCGTTTCGCCTTCGAGGAAGGCTGGCGCGAGGACAATCCCGCGATGCGCATCGCGGGGCCCGGCAAGGCGCGCAAACTGCCCAAGACGCTCAGCGAAGACGAGGTCGCCCGGCTCCTCGACGCCGCCCGGACCCATGGCCGGAGCGCGTCCGACCGGCTGCGCAACGCCTGCCTGATGGAGCTGCTCTACGCGACGGGCATGCGGGTGTCGGAACTGGTCGAGCTGCCTGTGAGCGCGGCCCGGGGCGATCCGCGGATGCTGCTGGTGCGCGGCAAAGGCGGCAAGGAACGGATGGTGCCGCTTTCGGTCCCGGCGCGCGCGGCGCTGGCCGAATGGCTCGCGGCGCGGGACGCGGCCGAGGACGCCGGCCGGGCGGCGGGCAAGCCCGCCTCGCGCTGGCTGTTCCCCTCGACCGGCAAGGGCGGGCATTTGACCCGGCATCGGTTCCACGGGCTCATCAAGGAGATCGCCGTCGCTGCGGGGGTCTCGGCGGATGCGGTGACGCCGCACCGGCTGCGCCACGCCTTCGCCACCCATCTGCTCGCCCATGGCGCCGATCTGCGCGCGATCCAGACGCTTCTGGGACACGCGGATGTCTCGACCACCGAGATCTACACCCATGTGCTCGACGAACGGCTCAAGGCGCTGGTGCTGGAGCATCACCCCCTGGCACATCGCGTGACAGAAAAAGACTAGGCGCTTTCACGGATCAATCTGTGCACAGGCGGAACATTGGTTACGTTTGTGACACAATCCTCTGACTCCGGCCCGGCGGCGCGCCCTGCCCTTTTTCTTGGGCCAAATACTCTGCGGGGGTCCGGGGGTGCAAAACCCCCGGCTCCGGCGCCAGCCACGCGCGTCAGTCGCCCCACATCGCCCGCGCCACGGTGAGCAGCCGGTCGACCCCCTCGCTCATCGGCCGCATGCCGGCAAAGACCTCTTCATCCGGCACCCAGGCCAGATCGGCCGCGTCGTCCGCGGCCACGGCCTGCCCCCGCGCCTCTTCGCAGAGCACCGCGACGAGGAAGAAATGATAGGCGAGCGAGCCGTCGGCGGCGCGGTGGATGATGTCTTTGGTCCCCAGCACCGGCCCCGGCGAGCCGATAAGCCCGGTTTCTTCCTGAAGCTCGCGCATCGCCGCTTCGGCCACGGTCTCGCCCGGCTCGACCTTGCCGCCGGGATAGCCCCAGAGCCCGGCATCGGGCGGGTTGGCGCGCTTGACCAGCAGCACCGACGGCCCCCGGAGCGCGACGGCGAGCACGCCGAGTGTCGGGCGCACGAGCCCGGCTTGCGGCGGGGTCTCCACCGGCCCGTTCATGCCCCATCCGTCCCCGACTGTCCGCGACGGCACGCGGAAACCTGGTCACCAAACATCTTCATCGCTAACGGCATTCTCGTTGTGAAAACTCCCGCGAACCATAGGCGGGCGTTTCGCAAACGGCAATGATGCCGAACGGTCCCGGCGCGGTTCCGTCTTTGCGACCAGCCCCATCGCCGGTCCCGACGGCCGCGCCCGCGCGGCGGCACCGCGACGGCACCGCGGCGGCACGGCGGTGGCGGCGGGCTATTCCGCCGCCGTCCGGCGGGGCTTCAACATCGGTTTGAGATACTGCCCGGTGTAGCTGGCGGCCACCTCGGCGACCTCCTCGGGCGTGCCCTCTGCGACGATCGTGCCGCCGCCGTCGCCGCCCTCGGGGCCGATGTCGACGATCCAGT
>JAGRMP010000155.1:0-409 GCA_020441225.1 Maritimibacter sp.
TCCACGCCCAGGCCCAGGCATAGCCGAGCACGAAGATCCCGTAGGACTGGATCAGGATCGGCACCGCGATCAGCACGATCAGCACCGGCTGGGCGAGGATGGTCCGGCCCTGAAAGCCGAAGAGCAGCACCACGGTCAGGAGCAGGCCGAGGACCGACGCCGCCTTGATCCGGTGGGTAAATCCGTCGACGGCCGCCAGCCCGCCCCGGGCCATGAGCGCGCGGCGGGTGAGGCTGCCGGCGATGAGCGGGATCACCACGTACAGCACGACCGACAGGAGCAGCGTTTCCCACGGCACGGTGATCGAGGTCACGCCGAGGAGAAAGGCGACGATGGGCGCGAAGGCCACCACCATGATGAGGTCGTTCACCGAGACCTGCACCAGCGTGTAGTTCGGATCGCCCCGGGT
>JAGRMP010000155.1:427-9159 GCA_020441225.1 Maritimibacter sp.
CCAGACGAAGACCATGGCGGTGCAGGGCGCCGCGCCCAGCAGGATCAGCCCGGCGATGTATTCCGGCGCCTTGTCCGGCGCGATCATCCCGGCGAACAGGTGGTTGAAGAACAGGACCGCAAGGGCCGCCATGGTGAAGGGCTTGATCAGCCAGTTCACCACCAGGGTGATGACCAGCCCCTTGGGCCGCCGCCCGACATCCTTGAGCGAGCCGAAGTCGATGGCGATCATCATCGGGTAGACCATCGCCCAGATCAGCACCGCGACGACGAGGTTGACCGAGGCGTATTCCAGCCGGGCAAGGGCGGTGAACACGCCGGGGGCGAGGTTGCCGAGCGTAACCCCCGCGACGATGCACAAGGCCACCCAAAGCGACAGCCAGCGTTCGAACAGGCTCATGACGTT
This sequence comes from Maritimibacter sp., assembly GCA_020441225.1. The sequence continues at coordinate 833 of JAGRMP010000155.1, forward strand.
TCCTTTGCCTGGGGTTGCCAGCAGCCGTCGCCCGCCGGGGGGACCAGCCCGGCGATGAAGGCGGTGAGGGGGGCGAGCGCCTCCGGGGCAAGGGCGTAACAGATGCGCGGACCGGAGATTTCGCCGGTGATCGCGCCCGCTTCCTTGAGGATGCGCAGGTGCTCAGAAACCGTGGATTGCGCGAGCCCGACCGCCTCGACGATGTCGCCGCCGATGCAGCCCGGCGTGGTGTTGAGCAGGGTCAGGATCCGCACCCGGGCCGGGTGGGCCAGCGCCTTGGCGAGGGCGGCGATCTGGTCTTCGTGCATCCGGGCCGTCCTGTGCGGTTCCAACTGTTTCGTCTATCGTCGATAGACGATCAATCGGGCACTCGCAAGGGCACGCAAGGCCAGGACGCGGGAAGGGCGGTTTTTCCGCGTCCGCCACGGCGCCGGGGCGTGACGTTGCGTCAGATCTGCCGCTGGAAACGGAAAACGCGCCCCGGGGGGCGCGTTTCCAGACATCCGCCGCAGCGGGTGACGCGGGTCAGGCGGCTTCGGCAGCCGCTTCCGCGGCGTGACGACGTTCGCTCTCTTCGCGCGACAGCGCAACCGAGGTGCGCACACCTTTACCCACGAAGTCCATGAGCCCGGTCACAACCCGTTCGTTGGGGTCGATCCCGGCGCAGCTCAGCACTTCGCGGCCGTCACGAGACCGCGCCCAACGAGCAATCTGCTCGGGCCCGTTCCCGTATTTCTTGTCATCGGCAATCGCGTCGTCCAGCGCGGCAAGCACCACGGCGGCAAACAGTTTGCGTGCGCGATTGCCCTGTTCGTTGTTGAACGCGGTTCCGTCCACAGTATCCAGCATTCGGCGTCCTTTGTTCTTCTTGCTCTTGCGCTTCAGGGCGTACCGGCCAATATGGCCTTTCGCCGACGATTCGGTATCCCCCTTGACGCATACCACCCATGACACGAGCGCATATCTTCGCGCGAGACGCGACAATATATGGGTCGCTTGCCAGGGGTAGAACTCCAAGATATAGGGTGCGTCAAATCCACGTCAACCTTTCGCCACAGTTTTGCCACATGCCCAAAATCAACGGAAACGAAATCAGACCCGGCAATGTGCTGGATCACAACGGAGGCCTCTGGGGCGCCGTAAAAGTCGACCACGTCAAGCCCGGCAAGGGCGGTGCGTTTGCACAGGTGGAACTGCGCAACCTGCGGAATGGTTCCAAGCTGAATGAACGTTTTCGCTCCGCCGACAAGGTCGAGCGCGTCCGCCTCGAACAGAAGGACATGCAGTTCCTCTACGAGAGCGACGGGATGCTGGTGTTCATGGACACCGAGACCTTCGACCAGGTCGAGCTTTCGGCCGAGATCCTCGGCGACCGCCGGCCGTTCCTGCAGGACGGCATGACCATCCTCGTCGAATTCTACGAGCACGAGGCGCTGAACGCGACCCTGCCGCAGAAAGTGACCTGCACCGTGGTCGAGACCGAGCCGGTGGTGAAGGGCCAGACCGCGGCCAACTCGTTCAAGCCGGCGATCCTCGACAACGGCGTCAAGGTCATGGTGCCGCCCTTCGTCGGTCCCGACGAGGCGATCATCGTCAACACCGAGACGATGGAATATTCCGAACGCGCCTGAATGCCCGGCGCGGCTGTGCCGCGTGGGTCGGGGCCGCAACGGTTCCGGGCCCGCCGGGATGGCAGGACGGACCGGGTCCCGCTGGAGCGCGAGGCCGGCCGCCTGTGCGGCCGGCCCGGCTGTCTGACGGACCGCAATTTTCACAGAAGAGCGGCCCTGCGTGCGGACGGACGGGTCTGCAGAGGCATCGGCACCGACGGTGCGGGGGGCGACCCTGGTATCGCCACCACCGCTCTTGCCGTCACAGCGCCGGTGCACAGCGCGGGGGGAACGCGCCTCTGCATCGGGGCACCCGGGGGAGGGGCGGTACAGCGCGAGGGATGACGCTTTCCGTGCCTCCGTGGCCCATTGTGTCCGTTTCCGGTCCATAGTCACAGGGTGGCCTGAATCCCGCCGACAATACGGCGTGTCGGTGTCCTTCCCGTGGCGCCCGATCACTTTGGCGGGATTTTGCCGGTATTCCGCCACCGGATCGTGCCTGTGAGGCCCGAAGTCAGGCGGATTTCCGCGCAGGGCGGATGAGTTGACGCCGCGCGCCAGGCGACCGACCCGGGCCGCTAGACGCCCGCGCCGGTGAGGAAACGGTCGACCATCGGGGCATATCCGGCCCCGAACAGCCGCAGGTGGACGAGCGCGGGAAACAGGGAATAGACCGCCCGGCGCTCTTCCCATCCCGGCGCGAGTGCGCCGTAGCCCGCCTGGAATCCGGGGCCCGGGCCGCCGAAGAGATGCAGCATGGCAAGGTCGACCTCGCCGTCGCCGTAATAACAGGCCGGGTCGATCAGATAGAGCGCGTCGCTTGTCGCGATGAGGTTGCCGGTCCAGAGATCGCCGTGCAGCAGGCCCGGGGCAGGGGCCGCGGGCAGGAGCGCACCGAGCCGGTCCGCCAGCCGCTCCACCCGCTGGGCCAGGCCCGGGTCCAGCGCCGAGACAAAGGGCAGGAGCCGCCGTTCGGCCCAGAACCGGGGCCAGTCGTCCATGGGTGCGTTGTAAATGGTCACCGGACCGAAGGCGTAATCCTCGGTCCAACCGTAACCCGGCCCGGTCGTTTGGTGCAGCCGCGCGAGGTCTTCGCCGAACCGTGCCCAGTGCTTGGGACCGGGGCGGACCTCGTCGAGCGCTTCGAGGAGCAGCACCTCGCCGCTGTGTCCGACGACGCGGGGGGCGTGGACACCGGCCTCGGCGAGCGCCGCCAGCATCCGCGCTTCCCGGTCGACCAACGGCCCCAGCTTCGCCACCAGATCGGGGCCTTCAGCGAAGCCCAGCCGCTTCACCTCGGACAGATCCCCGCCATGCAGCGGCGTGACCTCGACCGGGGCGGCGCCGGTGAGCGCGCGGCAGGCCTCGCGCAGCGCCTCCACCTAGGCCTCGCGCAGCACCCGGGTCTCGCCCGCCATGAGCGGCCCGTTGGCCCGGTCGAAGCGCAGATAAGCGATCGCCCGGTCGCCGGCCACGGTGGTGAGCGTGCCCACCTCCTTGCCGTCCTCGGTGGTCACCGCCGTTCCGTCCGCCGGCGAGGGCCCGTCGAGCGCCACGCTCTCGTAGCCCTTGCGCAGCTCGGTCTTGTGCTTCATCCGGGCGGTGACCTCCTGGCCGACATAGCAGCCCTTGCGGAAGTCGACCCCGTGCAGCCGCTCGAACCCGGCTTCGAGGATGTAGCTGTCGGGGGTCAGTTCCCGCCCGGTCTCGGGGATCGCGTGTGACACACGGATCGCGTCCCAGTCGATTTCGGGCGGCGTGCCCGGGGTTTCGGAATAGAGCCGCCAGCCGAGCGCCGGGTGCCGCGGGTCCATGAACGCGCCCGCAGGTGGCGGCGTATCGATGCCACGAATCGCGTAAAGATCCGTCTCTTCCAGCGCTACATCCGCCCTCAACTTGTACATATTCAACCTTTTAACCAATCCCGGCCCCAAATCCCCGGCGACATCCAACAGGATGGACTCGCCGTCGGGCACGAGGAAGAAATCGGCGATGTACTTGCCCTGCGGGGTCAGCAGCGCAGAATAGGTGATCGCCCTGAGCTCGCGCACATTGTTGGTCACCAGCCCCTGCAGGAAGTGTTCGCGGTCGGCCCCGGTGATCCGGTAGATCTTGCGGCCCGCATCTGTCTCGCCCATGGTGGTCTCTCCTGTCCGTCCCCCGCTATATAGGCCCCGAGAGAGGGGGAATGAAGATGCGCGCGCCGGTCTCCGTGGTGATCCCGACCCTGAACGCCGAGGCTGAGCTCGGTCCCTGCCTCGCTGCGCTCACGCCCGGGCTCGAAGCCGGTCTGATCCGCGAGCTGGTGATCTCGGACGGCGGCTCGACCGACGCGACCCGCACCGTGGCCGAGGCGGCGGGCGCCATCTGGGTCGAGGGCCCCCCCGGCCGCGGCGGGCAACTGGCCCGCGGCGTCGCCCATAGCGGCGGCCCGTGGCTGCTCGTCCTGCATGCCGATACCACGCTCTCGCCGGACTGGCCCGCCGCCGTGCTCGAGGGCCTCCACGCCGGTGCGCCGGGCTACTTCCGCCTGCGGTTCCGCGCGCGCGGTCCGGCCGCGGCCTGGGTCGCGGGCTGGGCCAATCTGCGCGCCCGGGCCTTCGGGCTGCCCTTCGGCGACCAGGGCCTGCTCGTCTCCCGCGCCGACTACGACGCGGCGGGCGGCTACCCGGACATCCCGCTGATGGAGGACATGGCCCTCATCCGCGCCCTGCCGCGCCCCCACCCGCTCGCCGCAACCGCCGAGACCGGTGCCGAGCGCTACCGCGCGAACGGCTGGCTCCGACAAGGCGCGGGCAATCTCTGGCGCCAGGCGCGGTTCCTCGCCGGCGCCGATCCCGAGCGGCTCGCTCGCGGCTACCGCCGCTAGATCTCGCCCCCTTTTTCTTGGCCGAAATACTCCGGGGGGCGCGGGGGGGCAGCGCCCCCCGACCTGCCCGCCTGCCGGGCGCGGGCGTTCGCCCGATTGACCTCGCCCGCCTCCCGCCCTACCGCTTTCGGGTCGAACACAAACCCCGAGTCTCCCCATGTCCCTGTCCTACGGTCGCCCTTACCTCGCCATTCCCGGCCCCTCGGTCATCCCCGACCGGGTGCTCAACGCCATGCATGTGCCCGCCCCCAATATCTACGAAGGCGCGCTGGAAGAGACGGTCGCCGGGATGATCCCCGACCTGCGCGCGGTTGCCCGGACCACGGCCGATGTAGCGATCTACAGCTGCAACGGGCACGGCGCCTGGGAGGCGGCGGCGTCCAACATGATCCGCCCGGGCGACAAGGTGCTGGTGCTCGCGACCGGCCGCTTCGCACTGGGCTGGGGCATGGTCTTTTCCCGCCTCGGGGCCGAGGTCGAGATCATCGACTACGGCAAGCGCGCCCCGGTGGCCTTCGAGCCGGTCGAGGCGGCGCTCCGGGCCGATAAATCCCATGAGATCAAGGCGGTGGTCGTGGTCCATGTCGACACCGCCACCTCGGTGCTGAACGATATCGCCGGCCTGCGCGCAGCGATCGACGCCACCGGCCACCCGGCGCTGCTCGCCGTCGATTGCATCGCCTCGCTCGCCGTCGATCGGTTCGAGATGGACGCCTGGGGCGTCGACGTGATGGTCGCGGCGAGCCAGAAGGGGCTGATGACGCCGCCGGGCCTCGGCTTCGTCTTCGTCAATGAAAAAGCACGGGAGGCCTCCCCGGGTCAGGCCTCGTGGTATTGGGACTGGGGCCCGCGCACGCGGCCCACGGCGTTTTACGAGTATTTCGGCGGCACCGCCCCCACCCATCACCTGCTCGGCCTGCGCGCGGCGCTCGACATGATCGCCGAGGAAGGCGGGATGGAGGCGGTCTGGGCGCGCCATGAAAAACTCGCCCGCGCCGCCTGGGCAGCCTTCGAGGCCTGGGGGCAGGGCGGGCCGATGGAGCTCAACATCGCCGACCCGGCCCAGCGCAGCCGCGCCGTCACGGCGCTGAGGATCGGGGCCGACAACGGCACCCGGCTGAGGCGCTGGGTCGAGCACAAGGCGGGCGTGACGCTGGGCATCGGCATCGGCATGGCCGAGCCGGACGATCCGGCCTGGCACGGGTTTTTCCGCCTCGGCCATATGGGCCATCTCAACGCCCACATGCTGCTCGGCGCGCTGGGCACGATCGAGGCGGCACTGGTCGCGCTGGAGATCCCGCACGGGCAAGGCGCGCTGGCCGCGGCGGCCAAGGTCGTGGCCGAGGCCTGATCCGACGGCAGGTGCAGGCGGGATGTTCAGTCGTCCCGCGCCGCCGCCAGCGCGCGGGGAAGCGCGCGTTCGAACAGATCGAGCATTTCCGGCGTACCGGCCGAGACCCGGATACAGCGGTCCTCCGGCGCGACGAAAGGCTTGCGCACGAAGACGTCCTCCGCGCCCAACCCCTCCAGCACACGCGTGGCGAAAGCGCCGTCCCGGCCGCAGTCGATAGCGACGAAATTGGCAGCCGAGGGCAGGGCGGTCAGCCCGTTCGCCGCGGCGATCTCGGCGATCCGGCCGCGCGCAACGCTCACAGCCGCCTGCACCTCGATCAGGTGGTCGGTGTCGGCCAGCGCCGCCAGCGCGCCCGCCTGGCTGATCCGCGACATGCCGAAATGGTTGCGCACCTTGTCGAAGGCCGCGATCAGCGGCGCCGCGCCGATGGCGTAGCCGACCCGCGCGCCCGCCATGCCGTAGGCCTTGGAAAAGGTCCTGAGCCGGATCACCCGCGGGTCGTCGGGGTCGATCTCGGGCGCGGTGCCGCGGGGGGCAAACTCGATATAGGCTTCGTCCAGCACCAGGAGCGTGCCGTCGGGCACCGCCTCGATCATCGCCCGGATCCGGTCCGGCCCGTGCCAGCTGCCCATCGGGTTGTCGGGATTGGCGATGTAGACGAGCTTCGCCCCGGTCTCGGCGGCCCTGGCGCTCAGCGCCTCGGGATCTTCGTGGTCGCCCTTGTAGGGCACGGTGACGATCTCGCCGCCGAAGCCCGCCACATGGTAGTTGAAGGTCGGGTAGGCGCCCGCCGAGGTGACCACCGGATCGCCCGGCCCGACCACCAGCCGCACGAGATAGCCGAGCAGACCGTCGATGCCCTCGCCGACGAGGATCTGCGCCGGGGCGACGTGCAGATGCGCGGCCAGCGCCGCGCGCAGGTCATGGCTGACCGCGTCGCCGTATTTCCAGACCTCCTGCGCCGCCGCCTGCATCGCCGCGACGGCCCGGGGCGAGGGGCCGAAGACGTTTTCATTGGCGCCGAGACGGGCGCGGAACGGCCGACCGCGCAGGCGCTCCTGCGCCTCGGGGCCGACGAAAGGCACGGTGGCGGGAAGCTGGTCGACGAGCGGGGTGTAACGGGGTCCGGGTGTCATGCGGCGCAGGATGAACCCTTGCCGGGGAGGGGGCAAGGGGCGGCAGCGGTGGCGGGCGGTCAGTGGCGGTGCATGCAGTGGAGCCGGGTCTCGCGGGCGATGTTGCGGCGCATCTCCAGCTCGGCGATGCGGCCCATCAGACGGGTGCGGGTCTCGTCATCATAGGCCGAGATCCAGGCCAGTTTCGCTTCGTCCAGCTCACGGCCAAGCGCGAGTTCCTGCGGCACGAAGCCCGCTTCGTGCATGATCCGGAATCCGAGCGCTTCGAGCGGATCGAGATAGGCCTCTTCGGGGTGCGGCGGCAGCGGTTGCCCCTCGCCTGCCAGGTTCGAAAGCTTGCCTTCGGCCCGGGCCGCGAGCATGCGGCGCTCGGCCAGCCGGGCGAAATTGACGTCCATCGCGCGACCTCCATCGACCCGCCCAATATGGGGATCCGAACCGGACACTTCCATGCGCGAGGTCAAATGGACGCACGGTGGTGGGCGCGAGCTGTGCGAGCTCGCACGGGGTGCCAAGCTGTTGATCTTTATGACGATAGCGCTAACTGTGCGAGGCCCGGTCGCGGCGGTCGGACCGGGCCAAATCCCTTCACAAGGGATTTGCCAAGGCTTTTCACAAAAGCCTTGTCCGCCCCGAACCGGGCGCCCCATCAGCCGATCTCGGCGAGCCGGGCGAGGGCTTCGCGCAATTTCCCGGCCTCGTCTTCGCGCGCGGCGAGGTTGTCCTGCGCCTCGGCCACGACCTCTTCCGGCGCATTCTCGGCGAATTTCGGGTTCTTGAGCCGCCCGTTCAGCCCGGCGATTTCCTTGTCGAGCTTGGCGAGCGATTTCTCCAGCCGCGTCTTTTCCTCGGCCACGTCGATGATCTCGGCGAGCGGCAGGGCAAAGGTCGCCCCCTCCACCGGGATGGTCACACAGCCCTTGGGCAGGGTCTCGATGTCCGCAAGCGAGTCGATCCGCGCCATCCGCATGATGAGGGCGGAGTTGGTCTCCCAGGCCGTGCGGCCGGCGTCGTCGCTCTCGCGGCGGATCATCGGGATCTTGAGCCCCGCAGGCACGTGCATCTGGGCGCGGGCCGAACGGATCTCGTCGATCAGCCGGATCACCCAGTTCATCTCGCGGTCGGCCGCCGGGTCGATCAGCTCGGCGCCGTAGCCCGGCCAGTCTTCATGCACGATGAGGTTCGGCCGATCCGCGATCTCGCCCCAGAGCTCCTCGGTGATGAAGGGCATGAACGGGTGCAAAAGGATCAGGCACTGGTCGATCACCCAGGCCATCGTCGCCCGGGTCTCGGCGACCACGTCGCCATCCTCCGACGCCAGCAGCGGTTTCGAAAACTCGACATACCAGTCGCAGACC